>JACSRG010000770.1 GCA_014879865.1 Anaerolinea sp. | reverse complement strand
ATCGACAAGGCGATTGAAAACGCGCGGACGATTGCTATCCCGCATAATCGGGAAGTGCTGCACGTCATTCCGCGCTCGTACTCGCTGGATGGCGGCGATCACGTCCGCAGCCCGATTGGGATGCATGGCTTCCGGCTCGAAGTCGAGGTGCATATCATCACGGCGGCTTCGACCAGTGTGGCGAACCTCGAACAGGCGATGCAGGGCGCGCATGTCTACCCGGATCGCTTCATCCTCAACCCGCTGGCGTCCGGCGATCTCGTGCTGACGCCGACCGAGCGCGAGATGGGCTGCGTATTGGTCGATATTGGCGGCGGCACAACCGATCTGGCGATGTTCATCGAAGGGACGGTCTGGCACTCGTCGGTCATCAGCGTGGGCGGTGATTTGATCACCAACGACATCACCCATTGGATGCACGTCCCGTTCGACGTGGCGGAAGCGGTCAAGGTGCAGTACGGCAACGCGCAGGAGAAGGCGGTCAGCCAGTACGAGACGTTCACCGTGCAGCCGTTCGGCGAAGGGATGCCGATGGAAGTCAAGCACAGCGATCTGGCGATGGTGATCGAGGCGCGTGTCACCGAGTTGTTCGAGATGGTGCAGACCGAGATCAAGCGTTCCGGCTACGATGGCTTGCTGCGCGCGGGCGTCGTGCTGACGGGCGGCGGCGCGCTGCTGCCGGGAATCCGCGAAGTGGCGCAGCAGGTGCTCAACGTGCCGGTGCGGGTCGCCAAGCCGGAGAAGCTCACCGGAATGGCGGATGCGCTGCGATCCCCTGCCTTCAGTACCAGTGTGGGATTACTCCGACTCGGGTTACAAATGGATTCGGCGGTGGCGACGCCCACGCGGGAGAGCGTGCTCCAGCCGAACAAGATCGGCAATCTGCTCACCGGGTTTTTCAAGCGGCTCTTACCTGATAGTGAAAATTAGTTGCGGTCTATAGAATCCCGCATACAATCAATGGTAATTCATCCGCCGATAGTGCGATTGTAGGAAAGGTTATTTGCTTATGGATATGCTGACACCGGGCGAGAACTTCGCACAAATTAAAGTGGTCGGCGTGGGCGGCGGTGGTGGCAACGCGATCAACCGCATGGTCATCGAGGGCTTGGGCGGCGTCGAATTCATCGCGATCAACACGGATAATCAAGCGCTGCTGCTCTCGAAGGCGAAGACGCGGGTTCGCATCGGCGATAAGCTCACGCGTGGGCTGGGGGCAGGCGGAAACCCGGAGATCGGGCGGAAGGCTGCCGAAGAAAGCGCGGATGAACTCTACGAGGTACTGCGCGGCGCGGACATGATCTTCATCGCCAGCGGCATGGGCGGCGGCACGGGGACAGGCGCTTCGCCGGTCGTCGCGCAGATCGCCAAAGAACTCGGCGCGCTGACGATTGGCGTGGTCACGCGTCCGTTCACGTTTGAAGGCGCGAAGCGGCAGCAGTCCGCCGAAGCGGGCATTGAGGCGCTCAAGGGACAGGTCGATACGTTGATTGTTATCCCGAATGATCGCCTATTGCAGATCGCGGATAAGCGCGCCAGCCTTCAGCAGGCGTTTTCGCTGGCGGATGATGTGCTGCGTCAAGGTATTCAGGGGATTTCCGAACTGATTACCGTCCCGGCGCTCATCAATCTCGACTTCGCCGACGTGCGCACGATTATGTCGGAAGGCGGGGCAGCGTTGATGGCGGTCGGTCGCGCCGAAGGCGATGATCGCGCCCGTCGTGCAGCCGAAGCTGCGATCAGCAGCGCACTGCTCGACGTCACCATCGACGGTGCGCGCGGCATTCTGTTCAACATCACCGGCGGGACTGACCTCAGCCTGTTTGAAGTCAACGAAGCGGCGGCGATCATCAAGGAAAGTGCGCACCCCGAAGTCAACTTGATCTTCGGCGCGCAGCTTGACGAGAGTATGGGCGACGAAGTCCGCGTGACGGTTATCGCCACCGGCTTCGAACACAGCCGCGTCCAGCGCAAGATCGAACAGCCAACGGGCTTCCGTCCGCCGCAGACGGCAAGCACGTCGAGCCGTCCGCAGTCTACTACGCCGCAGCCGCGCCCGACGACGCAGTACCAGTCACCGTACAGCGCGCCGCAGCCGAGTCAACAGCAGCCCGCGCCGCAAAACGCGCCGCAGGAACAGCCGCCGACGCCGCCTGCTCCGCCGCCGGTCAAGCCGCAAACCCCGCCGCAGCAGGATTTCAGCGCGCGGGTGTACGACGAAGACAACATCGAAATCCCCGCATTCCTGCGCAAACCGAAGCGGTAAAATCTGCTCTCACCCCTGCCTCTCTCCCTCAGGGAGAGGGGTGTGGGTTTTGTGGTAAAAGTGGGAAATCGTAACAACTCGAACCAAATTCTAACCAATCTGTGCTTGTTTTGAAGTGGACAAGAATCGGTCATTCGTGCTAAATTAGGGTTAAGTCGATAACAAATCGATCAATTCAATTGACCGCAGACGCGACCCGTAGACGCCGTTCTTTAACCAACAAAACAGTAGTTACCTCGCGCGGTTGAGGATGAATCCTTAGACACAGACAATATGCGCACGCGCTAATGGTCAGATTTCTTCTGCCCGTTGGATTCGTCGTCTCTAGCGCCCGCGTCAAACGATTGCGTCTTATACATGATTTGAAGGATAGACCTGAATGGTTCAAACACCGACGAAACGTAACGCGCTCCACGAGCTAGGCTACAAAATCTTTCTGGATCGGTATGCGCAGAAAGATATGACACGTTCGACACTGGCGGTCGGGGACACCGTGATCGTCGTGGTCAACGCGCAGACGGGGCAGCGTGAGATCGGCACGGTCAAGGCGCTGGAGCTGCCGACGGTCACGATAGAACTGCTGGACGGCGAGGTGGTCACGCGCGACATCGAGAACGTCGATAAGCCGCTCGAAACCGACCCCGCCCAGATGATGGATCGCGTGGCGGCGGGGATCGCCGGGATCGAGGCGACGCCCGATCTTCAGCAGACGTGGACAGAACGCTTTCGTTGGTTGCTGGATGACTTCAAGTTTGTGCCTGCGGGTCGTATTCTAACGGCGGCAGGGACGACTCAGGCGCTGACTTACTACAACTGCTATGTCATCCCTTCGCCCCGTGATTCGCGCGGCGGGATCATCGAAACCCTGCGCCAGATGACGGAAATCATGTCGCGCGGCGGCGGTGTTGGCATCAATATTTCAAGCCTGCGCCCGCGCCAAGCGTATGTGAAGGGCGTGAATGGACGGTCGAGCGGCGCAGTCTCGTGGGGCGCGCTGTACAGTTTCGTCACCGGTTTGATCGAGCAGGGTGGGAGTCGAAGAGGCGCGTTGATGCTCATCCTCAACGATTGGCATCCTGATGTGCTGGACTTCATCAGCAGTAAACGCACTGCGGGGAAGATCACCAACGCGAATATCAGCGTCGGCGTATCGGACAAGTTCATGGATGCGGTCAAGGCGGACGGCGATTGGGAACTGGTGTTCCCGGATACGAGCGCGCCGAACTACGATGAACTGTGGAACGGCGATCTGGATCAGTGGGTAGCGGATGGCAATCCCGTAATCCCCTATAAAACCGTCAAGGCGCGCGAAATCTGGGATGCGATCAACAGCGAAC
>JACSRG010000768.1 GCA_014879865.1 Anaerolinea sp. | reverse complement strand
TAGGTTTTTCATTGTTCCTCCCGTACCGCAACCCCACCCCCGACCCCTCCCCGAATTCAGGGAGGGGAGCAAGCAGACGCGCCGCGTCGGGGACAAGTCGGCACGACGGGAGGGGTGGGGTTGCCGCTTACTCGATCAAGCGGGCGACGACGTCCGAGGGATCAAGGTGTGCACCTGCGTCGAAGGCGGCGCGGAACGGCAGCGCGCCGAGTGCCGCCTGCAAGACCGGAATCAGGCGGTTGAGCAGCACGCGAAAGACGCGATCCCCGCGCCAGTGCGCGACCAACATGCCGCACCACGCTGCCGCCAGCGCCGACTCGCCGTCTGCGTGGGCGATGTATGCCGCCGCCGTGAGCGGGCGCAGATGATCGACGCGCAGCACGAGCGAGGCTTCGAGCGCGTCGTGCAGCGCTTGCTTGGCAGCGGGCAGATCGCCGCTTTCGACCAGCGTGATCGCCAGCGCGGACGCGGCAAAGGTGACGGGTTCGGGCGTGTGCATGTCGCGGGCGATGAGCAGCGCGGCGTCGTACTGCGCCCGCGCACCCGCCGAGTCGCCGCGCGCGGCGAGAGTCAGCCCCAAGCCGACGCGCACGAACATCTCACGCCAGCGCCATGGATGCTGGCGCAGCAGATCGAGCGCTGCTTCGTACTGCGCCCGCGCCGCCGTATAGCGTCCATGCACATAGTCGATGTCGCCGAGGTCGCTGACGCTCGACGCGCCGCCCGCGTTCTGCCCGATCCCGCGTTCGATCTCCAACGAGGCGTTGAAACGCTGGCGCGCAAGCTCGTCATCGCCGGTGGCGAAGGCGATCAAGCCGCCGAGATGGAGCGCATTCGCCAAGCCGTAGCGATCTTCCATTTCGACCCGAATGGCATAATGCTCGTCGTTGTAGCGCTGCGCTTCGACGTAGTCCTTGCGGAAGAGCGCGATCAAGCCGAGCATTTGCAGGCTTTGACCGACGCCGCGCAAGTTCCCCGCCGCGCGTGAAGCGGTGAAGCTCAACGAGGCGTAATGATGCGCGGCAGCGTAGTCCCCACGCCGTGAGGTGATGATCGCCAGATTGTTCAAGCCGGGGGCGGCGCGCGCCAGCTTGCCAAGCGACTCGTACAGGCGGATGCTTTCGCCGTAGTACTCGATGGAGCGGTCGAATTCGCCGCGATACGAGGCGATAATGCCGAGCGAGTTCCAGATTTCCGCCTCCGACTCCGCCGCGCCGAGTCCCTGTGCCACGCGGATCGCGGCGTCGGCGAGCGTCTGCGCCTCGTCGAAGCGGTTCTGCCGGACGAGGATGTGGATTTTGCCCTCCATCAGCCTGACCCATTCCAGCGTGGTATCTGCGACCATCGGCTCGAGCTGATCGTAGTAGGTCAGCGCCGCCGGGTAGTCGGACATCATGAGCAGGGTTTCGGCAAGACCGAGCAGCACCATCACCTGCTGATCGGGGTCGGCGAGTTCGAGCGCGCGCCCTAACCGCGCTTTCGCCCGCGCGCCCTGCCCGCTCGTCTCGCGGATGTACTGCGCGGCGCGCACACCGTATTCGACGGCGCGGCGGTTATCGCCTGCCACCTCCCAGTGATCCGCCAGCGCCCCGGCGTGCATCAGATCGTCCGGGTAGACGGACTCGATGGCTTCGGCGGCATAACGCGAGAGTTCCACGAGGCGATCCGGCGGGATGTCGGCGCGCAGCACTTCGCGCAGTTTGTCGTGGGCGAAGCGCCAGCCGCCTTCGTACCAGTCGATGACCGCCGCGTTGACGCAGTCCGTCAGCCACGCGTCCCAATCGGGCACGGCGTGGGTGGCGAACAGGATGTTCGGGTCAAGCACGCGTCCGAGGATCGCGGCGAGTTCGAGCGCGGTCATGCCCGACGCCGGGACGCGGCTCAAGCGCCGCCGCGTGATTTCTGCCACGCCGCCCGCCATGACCCGTTCGGGGAGCGTCATGACCGAAACGTTCGCCAGATCGCCCGCGTGTTCTGCCAGCGCGCGCACGACTTCGACCATGAAGAAGGCGTTGCCCTCGGTTTCGCGCACGAGCAGATCGACCACATCCGGCGCGCGTCCGACTTCGCCGAGCATCGCCGCGCTGAGGTCGGCGATGGCGGATTCGGGCAGGCGCTCAAGGTGGATGGCGGTCATGCCGGGGAGCAGCGACGGCAGGTCGAGCATTTCGTCGGCGCGGTAGTTGCCGATGATCAACCATGCGTAATTGCCCGCCAGCGGGATCAAGCGGCGCAGCGGGTCGAGCGCGTCGGTCGCCCAATGCAAATCTTCGAGCAGGAGCACAAGCGGTTCATGCTGGCGCTTGAACACGTCGAGGATCGTCAGCGTGAGGCGTTCCTGCTCGGCACGCCCGATCAGCGCGGGGATGGGCGCGATCTCCCGCCCGATGAGCGTTTCGATCTCCGGCACAATTGCCTTGAGCACGCCCGCCTCAAGGTCGCTGATCTCGGTGGAGAGCAGCAGACGGCGCAGCGGGTCACGCCAGAGGTGATACGTGCCGCCGCCTTCGACGCCGCCGCCGCGCAGCACGAGTGCCCCGGCGACGAGCGCGCGGATGCGCACTTCTTCGAGCAGGCGCGATTTGCCCACGCCCGACTCGCCGCCGACCAACCATGTCGAACCGATGCCCGTGAGCGATTCTTCCAGCGCGCCGATCAACTGCGTCAGTTCGGCGTCACGCCCGACGAACGCCGACGCGCGCAGATAGCTCTCGCGGACTTCGATGCTCTGCGGCGGGAGCGTGTAATTTGCCGCCGCTGCCAGTTCGCGGATCGCGTCCTCGGCGCTGGCAAAGCGGTCGGTCGGGTCTTTGGTGAGCAGCCGACCGAGCGCGTAGGCGAGGTATGGATCGAGATCGTCCATGTCCGGCATGGCGTAGAGGATGTCGTCGAGCAGGGCGCGCATGTTGTCGAGGCGGTACGGGAAGCGTCCAGTGATCAACTCGTAGGCGATGACCCCGGCAGTGTAGAGATCGGCGGCGATGGTCGGCACGCCCCCGGTGAGCAATTCCGGCGCGAAATAGGCGGTCGTCCCTGCCATGCCGAC
Organism: Anaerolinea sp.; assembly: GCA_014879865.1. GTDB lineage: Bacteria > Chloroflexota > Anaerolineae > Aggregatilineales > Phototrophicaceae > Flexifilum. The sequence goes on along the minus strand of JACSRG010000768.1, from coordinate 561 downwards.
TTCGTCGGTGGCGCGGGTTTCGAGCGACAAGCCGAAATCGACCACGCGCACGACGCCGTTCGCATCGACCAGCACGTTGGCGGGCTTGAGGTCACGGTGGATGATGCCCCGGCGGTGAATGTACGCCAAGCCGCTCAACATGCCGGTGAGGAGGCGCATCCGTTCGTCCAGCGGGGCGTGTGTTCCCGCTTCGGTGATGGTGCGCGGGCTGGCGATCATGTCCATTGTGAAGAAGGGCTGGCGCTGACGGTCGAAGCCGTAATCGTTTACAGTAATAATATGGGGATGGCGGAGCGACGCCAGCAGTCGAAATTCCCGCGCCAGTGCCAGCGGCGCTTCCCCGCTTGGCGCGTCGGAGTAGCCGCGTGTGTCGGTTTGCGAGTCGAGGGGCGGCGCGGCAGGGGTCAGCATCGGTGCGGTCAGCATCGGCTTGACGAGCACGCGCTTGAGCGCCACCGTCGCTCCGGTCAGGTGATCGGCGGCGCGGTAGACGACGCCCATGCCGCCAGAGCCGAGGACATCCAGCAGGTGATAGCGGTCGTTGATCCAGAGGGTATTGGG
>JACSRG010000299.1 GCA_014879865.1 Anaerolinea sp. | reverse complement strand
GGCTCAACCGCCCCTCTCCATGTGGAGAGGGGCAAAGAACCGTCAGGTTCTTGGGGTGAGGTTTGCTAGTGTGCAGACAGCCTCTAGTTTTCCTCGTCGTCGAGCAGCGCATCCGCTGACTTGAACTGCACCGACGCGGCGACCGGCGCGGGCATCCGTCCCGCCGGAGCTACCCGCCCGGACATCAGCTTGCCCATCTGGCGCATGACCATCAGCGTCTTCTGCGAGTTGCCCGCCAAGACGCGCAGCAGGCGATCATTTCGGGCGGCGAATTCCGTTTCGCGGCGGTTGAGCGTCGCAAAGCGGATCGAAATCTCCAGCGCGCTGGCAAACACGAACAGCGCCACCCCGACCACGCCATAATAGGCTGCCTGCGTATACACCAGCGTGAACTGCTGTGCCGACACGTTCGGCAGGACGTAGGTGAACGGGGTGACGATTGCCGTAATCACGTAAACAAGCCCGCAGACAAAGGCGAATGCGGCAATAAGATGAACAAGCGTGTAAATGAGTCGTCTTATCATGATTTCCCTTATTCGCTAATTCCCCAGAACCGAACAGTCGTGTCCGCCGCCGAAACGAGCAGCGTCCCCGCATCATTGAACACCAGATCGCGGATGAGCGATTGGTGACCGCTCCACCGCGCGACTTCCGCCCCCGTCGCCGCGTCGATCACGACGATGGAAAACTCTTCGTTCCCCGTCAGCCCGCCGCTGAACGGGAGTCCGCCCGCCGCCGCGATCAGCGTCCCGTCCGGGCTGAACGCCACTGCCGAGACGATCTCGCCGTCGTTAAAGAGCGGCGCGCTGAAGGCTTCGGCAGGGAGTCCGGCGCGCGGCGTGTCCCACAGGTGCACGCTGCCATCAGGATAGCCAATCGCCAGCCGCGTACCATCACGGTTGTACGCCAGCGGCGTCCCGGCAAAGTGAATTTCGCCCGTCGTGTTGATGCCGCCCACCTGAATCCCCGCGACCGGGTCGAACAGGTAGACCGCCATCGTCGTTTCGGTCGTGGTATCGACGGCAAGGCGCGATCCATCGCGGCTGAAAGCAAGGTTGACCGCGCCGCTCGGCAGTGGGAATTCCGCCAGCGTCGTGTTCGTCGCCACGTTGATCAGTGGGACGCGCACGCCGACGAGTTCAGCGCTGCCGGTCAGCGGCGCGACCGCCAGCACGTCGGGGTTGGTCGGGTTGAAGGCGAACGCCGACACGCCAGCGGCTTGACCGCGCGCATCGGCGGGCGGCACGAGCTGGAAGCGCGGCGCGCCGGTCGCGCCGTCGCGGATTTGCACGAAGGGCGGCGTGGTGAAATCGGTCGGCAGGTCGAGCGTAGCGACGAAGTTCGCGCTCACGGCGACCGCGTAGCCTGTGCTGCCCGTGTTCGCCGTCAGGACGGGCGATAGGTTCGGCGCGGCGTTCAGGTCATACACGCTGACATTCGTCCCGGCGCGCACGGCAAGGCGATCATGGAGCAGGGCGATGCGCGGCGTCCCGACGACCAAGCGCCCGACTTCCGCCAGCGAAGCCGCATTGCCCGCGCTGATCGGCGTGAGCGCGGCGGGCAGAGTCGTCGTGGTCGATTCGACGCAGCCGAAGAAATCCGGCGTTCCAGCTTGATCGGGGCAGGCGTCCACTACATCGATCACGCCGTCCGCGTCCACATCCGGGCAGCCACCCAGTTCACGCGCACCGGGAGCGGCGGGGCAGGCGTCGTACAGATCGACGACGTTATCGCCGTCGGCGTCGGGGGGAGTCGTGCCATCGGGGCAGCCCAGATTAACCGAGACACCTGCTTCGAACGGGCAGGCGTCGGTGAAGTCGGGGATGCGGTCGCCGTCGGCGTCGGGGGGACAGCCGTCCGCACCATCGCCGTATTCACGCGGGCAGGCGTCGAGCGAGTCGGTCAGCCCGTCCGAATCGTAATCCGGCACGACCCCGGCGGGGCAGCCGCTGTTATCCGGCAAGCCTTGGTCGTTCGGGCAGCTATCGACCGGGTCGCCGACCGTATCTTGATCATAGTCAGGGAAGGTCGCCGCCGTGCAGCCGTTGTAGTCGGCAGTACCGGGTTCGGCGATGCAGTAATCTTCGTTGTCGGGGATGCCATCCCCGTCGTAGTCACCTTCCTGTTGGGCAGTCGCAGCCGACGCGAGCAGGAGGATCAGCAAGAGCAGCAGCAAGCGAGTGAAACGCATCGAATTGACTCCTTTGCAGCACATTCACCCGTCACTATACGCGAATTTCTTTGTTGACGCTACAACCTGCGCGCGGGCGTTGACGCCTTGCCTCCTTTCGTTTAGAATCGTTCTCAGATGCCGCTATAGCTCAATGGCAGAGCAACCGCCTTGTAAGCGGTAGGTTATGAGTTCGAGTCTCATTAGCGGCTCTTTTGATTCGCCCTCAAAGGCAGCACGTCATGATCACCAGCAGCAAAAGCGGCTTTGAGCCGCTGCTCCTCCGACAGGCGAAAAACAGCAAGCATCAAGGTGACATCGGCATGGCAATCGCCATCGCGTGGCTCGCCACGAACGGCTACCGCGTCGCCATCCCGCTAACCGACAGCCAAGATTATGATCTGGTGATCGAGGTCGAGGGGAAATTCGCCACCGTGCAGGTACGCACAACGTACTATCGCACGAAAGCAACAGGTAATTTTCAGGTGACGCTCAAGGTCACCGGTGGCAACCGTTCCGGCACGGGGAAAACCAAGTATTTCACCGAATCCGGTGTTGACTTTCTGTTTGTGGTCACGGATAATCACGATATGTACTTCATCCCGCGAGTGGAAATTGAGGCGAAAGTTGCCCTTACACTCTGTGAGAAGTATGAGCAGTATAGGGTGTACTGAACCTATCCAACTGCATAGTTTATGGGTCGATGTCCCGAGTGGCAAAGGGGGGAGACTGTAAATTTCCTGCGCGACGCGCTTCGCAGGTTCGAGTCCTGCTCGGCCCACACAACTCGATTTCCCCGTGTATCCAACGGGGATTTTTGCTCCGATAGCTCAGTCGGTAGAGCGTACCCTTGGTAAGGGTAAGGTCATGGGTTCAAATCCCATTCGGAGCTTATACCACGCTCAATTAAACCGATCTAGGCAGGAATAAAGCAATGGCGAAAAAGGGCAATCGCGTTCTGGTCAAGATGAAGAGCACCGAAAGCGGTCACATGTATTACACGCAGAAGAACCGCCGCAACGATGCCAATCGTCTTGAGCTGAAGAAGTACGATCCGCTGGTGCGGAAGCACGTGATCTACAAGGAAACCAAGTAGCGGGTTGACCCGCGTCTAATCGCCATAGTACAATCTCTATGGCGTTCATAGGGGCATGGTGTAATGGTAACACAACGCTCTCCAAAAGCGTCATTCAGGGTTCGAGTCCTTGTGCCCCTGCTTCTTCACTAGAACACCGTCCCCCTTGGGCGGTGTTTTCATAACAGGACGGCTCACTGCCGAGGAGAAACCAGCCAATGTCAGCCGATAAAACTGTCGGGGAAGAAAAAGAAGGACGCAAGCCGCGTCGTTCGCTGCTTGCACCCCAGAAAACGACGGATCCCAAGACGACACGCTCGGCGGCGGCATCCGGTAGAGCGCGTCTCGTCAGCACCGCGTCCAAAAAGCCGGTGGCGACGAAGGATGAAGACGAAGAGACCCCGGAAAAGCCGCGCGAGGGGAATATCGTCACCCGCGTCGTCGAAGACCTGCGTTCGTATGTCGAAGGTGTGCGTTCTGAACTGCGCAAGGTGACATGGCCCACCCGTGACGAAACCCGCCGCCTGACGATCATCGTGCTCATCGCGCTGATCCTGTCGTCGCTGCTGCTTGGTCTGACGGTATGGCTGTTCACGCAGTTGTTCGCGCTTGGTCTGGATAATCCGGTAATCTTGGTCCTTTTCATGCTGGTGGTGGGCGCGGCAGGTTTCGTTGTCTACCGGATACAAAATCGTCCGAGCGGCTACCAGCGCCCGCGCTAGCGCGCAATAGCGGTAACGAGTAAAGAAGATGGCAAAGAAAGACGAGAAAAAAGCCAAGCCGATTGGCGAGGAAATGGATTACGATCCCGAACCCATTTACCTCGACGATACCGGCAGCAGCAGCAGCAGTCAGGATGATACGTCCCTGCTCGACGAAGCGCCTCCCAAGGCGAACAACGAGAAGCTGTGGTACGTGATTCACTGCTATTCCGGCTACGAAAAGAAGGTCTGCCAAGCCATCGAGCAGCGCATCAACACGATGGGGATGCGCGACAAGATTTTCGACGTGATCGTGCCGACGGCAGAAGAGATCGAGATCAAGGATGGCAAGCGGCGCACCGTCGAAAAGCGTGTGTTCCCCGGCTATATCCTTGTCGAAATGCGGCTTGACGAAGACTCGTGGTACGTGGTGCGCAACACGCCCGGCGTGACCGGGTTCGTGGGCATGGGCAACGATCCCACGCCGCTGCGCCCCGAAGAAGTCAAGCAGATCATGCAGCGCATGTCGGAAGACAGCCCCAAGTACAAGGTCAACTTCAAGATCGGGCAGAAAGTCCGCATCATCAGCGGTCCGTTCAACGACTTCCCCGGCACGGTGGCAGCCATCGACGTGGAAAAGTCGAAGGTGCGCGTGATGGTGAATTTCTTCGGACGCGAAACGCCGGTCGAACTGGACTTCCTCGAAGTCGAGGCGATGTAGCCGCAAGCACACCGATGGACACATGGGACGAGGGATACCTCGTCCTTTTTTATTCCCCCGGCGCGCAACTGCCGCCTACGTCACAAACGCGCGATTCTGGCTGAACGGCTTCCAACCACCCTCTGCGATGATCTCGCCTATCGCGCTGATCGCCGCGTGGACTTCCTCGTCCTTCGTGTAGAAATGCGGCGCGATCCGTATCCCCGCGCCCTCGCGGTAATCGATCACGATATTGCGCGCCAGCAGCGCCCGGCTGATCGCATACGAATTATCCATATTGACCGTGACCGTCCCTGCGCGCTGATCGGCTGCCAGCGGCGTGTTGATCTGGTAGCCTGCCCGCTGCGCAAGGTCGATCAGCAGCGTCGTCTGGCGGATCGAGTTCTGGCGGATCGCCTCCACGCCCACCTGCGCGATGATCTCCACCCCCGGCTGAATCGCATACAGCGATGCGATCCCCGGTGTGCCATTTGCAAGCCGGTAGGCGTCATCACGCAGATCGAACTGCTCCACGTCGAAGGCGAACGGTCGCTGATGCGCGAACCAGCCCGTCATGCGCGGTTGCAGCGTCGGCAGTAGATCCGGGCGCACGTACAGGAACACCCCACCGGGACCGCCGCACAGCCATTTGAGCGTGCCGCCGACGTAAAAATCGACGTTGGCAGCGGTCACATCGACCGGGATGATGCCCACGCTGTGATAGCCGTTGAACAACACCTGCGCGCCGACCTGATGCGCCTGCGCCGTGATCGCCGCCAGCGGCATGATGTAGGCACTGCGGAACAGCACATGGCTCAAGCTGACAAGCCGCGTCCGTTCATCAATGGCGGCTAACAGCTCGTCGGTGTCGATGCTGATCCCGTCGTGGCTGCGGATCATGACGACTTCCATGTGCGGCGGCAGATTGCGCGTCACGCTGTACACATCGGATGGGAAATCCTGATCGCAGATCACTACCTTGTTCCGCCGCGTGTCGGCAAAATCCAGCGCGCTGATCAAGATGCTGTTAGCGATGCTGGCATTCTCGTGCACCAGCACCGATCCGGTGGGCGCGCCGAGCAGCGGCGCGATCTTGTCGCCTACCGCGCGCTTGAGTTCCCACCATGTCGGGTTGTCGCCGTGCGGCTGACCCCACGCGCGCACGCCGAGCGTCGCCCATGTGTCGGCATAGTCGGTCAGCCGGGCGTAGACCGCGCGCGGCATCGCGCCGAGCGAATTGCTGATCAGGTAGGTGCAGGTCGAAAGAATCGGAAATTCGGAACGCCAGCGGGCGTCAATACTCATACGCCTCTATTCCTCATCTGTCTCGGCGTCGATGATGTCGTAAACTGCGTCGAGCAAATCGTCGGCGCTCTCCAAGGCGATGATCGCCGCCTCGTCCTGCGACTGCATCAGATGCGCGGCGGCTTCGAGCAGCGCCGCTGCCGCCTGCGTCACCAGCGTGGCGACATCTTGGTAGTCGTGTTCAACAATCAGGTTGTCAATCGTCGTGCGTGCCTGCCCCGTCAGGCTTAACGCCTGTTGGAGCAGGTTCACCGCTTCGCTTGAGGTATGCATCGTTTCGTCCTCGTCCGCATTCAGCCGCCAAACGTGCTGGCTGTGTTGTAGCGCAAGACAGGGACGGATGCAACACCCTAAGTTCGGGCGGCAGCAGGGCGGCGAAGCTGACGCATGCCGACGAACTGAAGAATGGCGTATACGGTCACAAGGTCGGCGGTGATCAAGATCAGCCAGCGCCCGGCGGTGGATAGGCTGAAGGCGTCGAGCGCCAAGATGATCCAGCAGGCGACCACGTAGATCAGGTTGAGGAAAAAGACCACCATGCCGCGCTCCGGCGGGTTGCGGCGGCTTTCGCGCCAGACGAACGCGCCGAAGATACTGAAGCCGATGCCGATCAGGATCATGGGGAGCGGGTCGGCGATATTCATGAAGGTGGCAAGGGGTGACGCGGCGATGATCATGAAGATTCCCGCCGCCAGCGACGACGTACCATCGACAAACAGAATGCGTTTGAGCAGCGTGCTTGATTTCATAGCGTGTTTCCTCCGTAATTGAGGTGCGTTCGATAACCTCACCTTACGGGGAAAAGCGCTGCCAAATCCAGACAAAAGACTGCCAAAAACTGCCAATCTTGGAGAAACCGCGCATTTGGCTCAGTGCCGCATCCGGTAAATCCGTCAAATTCGGATTGTAGGGACGCGCTTCTGAGCGCCTGCTGTAAGCGAAGCAGCACGGACACTCGGAAGGGTGGACGCTAGGTGCCTAGCAGTGGAAGCTGCACGAACTCCTGCCAGTCTTCTGCAAACGCATCCTCGACCATTTCGAGCGCGTTGACCGCTTCGATCAGCGCGTCGGCGTCCGGCAGCATGACCGCGCCCTCCTGCGCCAGCAGGCGATTGCCGGTCACGTCCATGTCGAGCGTGAACACGCGCCGTCCCTGCTGAAACGCTCGCCGCGCCGCGTGCATCGCGCCGCCGTCGGCTTCCGTCTGCACGACGATCACCGCGTCGCTCAAGCCGCTGATCAAGCGGTTGCGCGCGACGAGATGCGTCCGCGAAGGATTCGCTTCCGGGCTGACTTCGCCGATCAGCGCGCCGCGTTCGCGGATCGCGTCTGCCAGCGGGCGATTCTCCGGCGGATAGGGCGTCAACACGCCGCTGCCCAATACGGCGACCGTCCCGGCGTTCGCCGCCAGCGCGCCCATATGCCCGCCCGCGTCGATGCCGAGCGCCATGCCGCTGACGATGTCCCACCCGCGCTGACCGAGTCCATAGGCGATGCGTTTGGCGGTCAGCAGCGCGTCGGGGGCAGGCTGGCGTGTGCCGACGATGGCAGCGGGACGCGCGCCCGGTCGCAGCCCGGCGTTGAGGTCGCCGCGCACGAACAGGATCGGCGGCGCGTCGTCGATGCGGCGCAGGCGCGCCGGGTACGCCGGATCGACCAGCGTGATCAGCGCGACGCCCGCCGCTTCCCACCGCGCCAGCGATTCGGCGGCAGCGCGCACGTCGATACTCGTGATCCCGGCGGCGATCTTCACGCCGATCCCCGGCACGCGGCGCAGTTCGCGTTCATCCGCCGCGAGGATCGCGTTGAGGTCGCGCCCGAAATGCGTCACCAGCGCGCGCAGTTTCTTCGCGCCGAGGTGCTCCACAAGACACAGGGCGACCCATGCAGGCGAAATCGGCATTCGCCTACTCGGTATGAAAATATTCGATGATCGACAGCAGCATAGCGTTAATGAACGTGTTAACCTGACGCAGCAAATTCGCCCATTCGGACGCGCTGCGCGGCACGTTCAGTTCCGACCACGTCAGGATGGCGTTGGTCACGAAGTCGCTGAAATACAAAAAGCCGCGCACGGCTTGCGGCAGCGTGAGGTGATCGCCTTCGAGGATGGCGGCGTAATCTTTGCCAAGCCGAATCGCATCTGTCAGCCGCGCGTCCGGCGCACCTGCCGCCAGATACCCGCGCAGCGCCTCCAGCACGCGCCGCCCCTGATCGCGCAGAGTCGCGCGCGTCGTGTCGGTCATGGCGGCGTACCATTCCTCGTGATTCAGCGTGCCGCCGCCGACATTCATGCGCGTTTGACCGAGCGCATTCTGAATGATCACCTGCACTTCGAGCGGCTGAAGTTCCCCTTGTGTTTCAGCGTACTGTGTCAGGTCGGTTTTGCGAAACCGGCGATGTCCCCCCGGTGTACGCCGCGATGGCAGATCGCCTTTATCCGCCCAATTGCGCACCGTTGCCGGGTGAACGCCAAGCATGTCGGCGGCTTGCCGCAAACTCACCCATTCGGATGTATCGGTCATGAAAGGTCATCTCCTCTATATACCTAAGTATACAGGGGGATCAATCTTCTGAGGACGCTTCGACTTTGCGACCTTCGACATATACCTGATAGCGCACTTGATCGACCGGGATTTGCGGCGTGACGACGACGCGCAGCGGCACGCTTTCCATGCGCCCCAAGATCAGCGCACCTTCATCGAAGGTCAGCACGCGGTAGCCGACTACGCGCCCATCGTCGTCCAGCAGGGTGACGACGGCGCGCAGTACCTCGGCGGGAGTCGTGCCGGAATTGACGACCTGCGCGCTGATCACGAAGCGTCCGTCGGGGAAGGTCTCGGCGGAGACGCGCTCGGTTTCCAGCGCGACCCAGCGATCATCCGTCCCGATGTCCGCGTTGATCAGGTTGACATCGGCGCTTTCGTCGCCTGTGCGCGCGTCAAAGATCGACTGGTAAGGCGCGCTCCCTCCCGGCGGTATGACAGCCTGTTCGATGACACTCAACTGGCTCAGCGCGGCGTACTGCACTTCGACCACCACGCTTTCAACTGCGTAATTCAACGGATTGGAGACCAACCCCAGACATATTTGACTGTTCGCGAATAACTCATAGCACGTCGGAGTTCCCAGCACCAGCGGGATCGCTGCCGGGTCAACTGCCTCTTCCACCCGTGTCGATGCCACGCGCGTGGGCGCTGCCCTTGGTGATGCCAACCGTCCTATCGTCAACGTGACGCTCGGATAGGGAGTCGGTGCGGTACTCGAAGTGGCTTGCTCTGTTACGATGTTGCATCCTACGATCCACGTACTCATGAATAAACCGAGTACTAGTGGACGCCATCCCCAGTACCCCATAAGCGGGTTATCCCTCATTATCCCATACCGCTTCCCGGTTATCCCACATTATAACGGTTTCAAGTAGAATTGACACGTACACCTTGAGTTTGTCGATTAGGAATGAGGTCATGTTGCCAGAAGATGAACGAATCGAAGCGCAGGTCGGCGCGGCGCTGCGCTTTAAAGGCTGGACGATCTGCACCGCCGAGTCGTGCACGGGCGGGCTGATCGCACACCGCCTGACGAACATCCCCGGTTGTTCGGAATACGTGGTGGGCGGTGTGGTCAGCTATGCCAACGAGGCGAAGATCAATCTGCTCGGCGTCCCGGCGGCGACGATTGCGTCGGTCGGGGCAGTCAGCGAGGCGACCGCGCGCGCGATGGCAGACGGCGTGCGCGCCCTATTCGATGCCGACATCAGCGTGAGCGTCACGGGGATCGCAGGACCCGGCGGCGGGTCACCGGAAAAACCGGTCGGGTTAACGTATATCGGCGTGGCGGTGCGGGGTTACGAGACCCGCGTCGAGCGTTTTGTGTGGGGCAGCGACCGCGAAGGCAATAAGGCGCTCAGCGCGGATGCGGCGCTGCGCATGGCGCTGGAAGCGATCAAGCTTTGAAAGAACCGCAGAGCAAAGACAAGTGCTGCGTCCGGTAAATGGGACGCGCAACGGCGCGTCCGATCTTATATACACGGCGGGCGCACCTACGTGTGCGCCCGATCTTGGGCAGACAGATAGGTCTGCCCCTACACGATGAATTCCGGTGATCTACTTTCGAAGCGTGTCCCTACAACCGCCGCAGCAAGCGCCCCAGAATCCGGCTGATGACCGCCCAACGAATCACGCGAAAAATCAATCTCAGCATGTGTCCCTCTCCTTCGATATGCGTTCATCCTACTTGTAATATATGAGTTGGGTATGAGCGTGACAAATTGCCCGCCTCTGGTTACAATAATTACAATCAATTTCACCAAGGAGCCTTAATGATGGCAGACTCTCCTGAAGTGCTGGCGGCACTTAACCGCCGCAGTCGCACCCTCGTCGAAGGCGTGGATCGCTCCGCTGCGCGTGCCATGCTCAAGGCAATTGGCTTATCCGACGACGACCTCAGCAAACCCATTATCGGCATCGCGAATACGTGGACGGAAATTGGTCCGTGCAACTTCCATCTGCGCCGTTTGTCTGCCAAGATGAAGGAAGGCATTCGCCGCGCAGGGGGGACGCCGCTCGAATTCAATACAGTGAGCATCAGCGATGGCATCACGATGGGGACAGAGGGCATGAAAGCCTCGCTGATCAGCCGCGAAGTGATCGCCGACTCGATTGAACTGGTAGCGCGGGGCAACTTCTTCGACGGCATTATCGCGCTGTCGTCGTGCGACAAGACGATTCCCGGCACGATTATGGCGCTGATTCGCTTGGACATCCCCGCCTTGATGTTGTATGGCGGCACGATCCTCCCCGGTACGTATCAGGGCAAGGACATCACCGTGCAAGAAGTCTTCGAGGCGATGGGCGCGTATGCCGCCGGGAAGATCACGCTGGCGGAACTGCAAGAGATCGAAGGCGTGGCGTGTCCGGGACCGGGCGCGTGCGGCGGACAGTACACCGCGAACACGATGGCAATGGTCGCCGAGATCATGGGCATTTGCCCGATGGGCATGGCGGACATCCCCGCGATGCTGCCCGAAAAAGACTACGTTTCGACGCTGTCGGGCGAACTGATCCTGAACATGATCCGCGACGACATTCGTCCGAGCAAGATCGTCACGCGGGCGGCGCTCGAAAATGCGGTCGCGGCAATCGCGGCGAGCGGCGGCAGCACCAACGGCGTGCTGCATACGCTGGCATTCGCGCGTGAAGCGGGGATCGAGTTCTCGATTGACGACATCGAAGCGATCAGCAAGAGCACGCCGCTGATCTGCGACCTCAAGCCGACCGGACGTTATGCCGCGCTCGACATGTACCGCGCGGGCGGCACACGCCTGCTGGCGCAGCGCATGGTCGAGGAGGGCTACGCCAACCCGAACACGCTCACCGTCACCGGAAAGACGCTCGGTCAGGAAGCGGCGACCGCCGTCGAACTGCCGGGTCAGCAGGTGATCCGCACATGGGAGAACGCGATCAGCCCGAACGGCGGTTTGCACATCCTCAAGGGCAACCTCGCGCCGAATGGCTGTGTGATCAAGCTCAAGGGGACGGAACCGCGCAAGTTCACCGGGCGGGCGCGCGTCTTCGAGACCGAAGAAGCCGCTTATCACGCCGTGCAGAGCCGTCAGATCGTCCCCGGCGATGTGGTCGTCATCCGCAATGAAGGACCCATCGGCGGACCGGGCATGCGCGAGATGCTGCAAGTCACGGCGGCGATTGTCGGGCAGGGCTTGGGCGCAGAGGTGATGCTGATCACCGACGGGCGCTTCTCCGGCGCGACGCGCGGGCTGTGCATCGGGCATATCGCCCCGGAAGCAGCGGTCGGTGGGACAATCGGGCTGCTCCACGAAGGCGACATCATCCACGTGGACATCGACGCCCGCTCCATCGACGTGGACGTGAGCGCCGAGGCACTGGCGGAGCGGCGCGCGAACTGGCAGCCGCCCAAGCCGAATTACGTGAGCGGCGTCATGGCGAAGTATGCGCGCTTGGTCGCCCAAGCCGACGACGGCGCGGTGACCAATTCGATTGGTGGCTTAGTTCGCTAAGATACCGCTGCGGTTTATTCGACCGGCTTGACTCGCTCCCGGTTTGAACATACAGTACCACAAAGTTAAATTGTTCAGACCGGGATGAAATGTTGAAGACTTATTTTGCGCTCGCGCTGATCAGCCTTGTCTTGATCTTTGCCGTGCTGCCTGTCACGCAGGCGCAGACCGTCGCCCCGCCCAATAACGACGAGGTCGCGCGGCAGGTCTTCGCGATCATGAACACCTTTCGGCGCGACAACGGCGTCGCGCCGCTGGCGTGGAGTCCCACGCTGGCACAGCTTGCGGTCGATCAAGCCAGCTACATTTATCCGATTTCCGGCAGGATTGGCAGCGAACCGCGCCGCGCCGATCAAGTGTGGGATGCGTGGCACTACGACGGGCAGGGACGCGATCCATTTCAGCGGGCGCTGTCTGCCAGTTGGACGTATTACAACAACAACCCCGCCGCCATCGAGATCGGCGAGAATACCGGTTTGGGCACGGTCAATTACGTGACGCGCACCTTCTGGCAAAATCATGACTTCCACCGCCGCGCCGCGCTCAACCCGACCTTCCGTGAGGGCGGCGTCGCGGCGATTCAGTATCCGAGCGGCGAATACCTGATCTTTCAGGTCTTCGGGGCGCGCCCCAATGTGCTGACCGCGCTGATCGATCCGCTGACGAACACGCTCTACCTGACCAACGAGCGCAGTCGCTACGCGCGCAGCTTCCCGAACGAAACGCTGCGCGTGGTGATCGAGGATATGGACGGCGGCGTGCTGCGCGACAGTGTTTATGTGCCGAGCCTGACCGCGCCGGGAGTTAACCCGTTCCTCGTGACCTTCAACGCCAGCGGCATTCTGCCGATCTCGGTCGAGGTCAACCGCGCCGATCTGAGCGATCTGGCGATCTTCTCCGACAACCTCACCCAGTTGAGCGTGACCCCGACGCCCACCACGCCGCCGACTCTGCCCCCGCCGACGCCCGCCGCGACCAATGACCCGACGCGCTCGGATTTGCGCCTCGTCTACACGAATAACACACTGTTCCTGTTCAACGCGGAAGGCTTGCCGCTCGACCTGACCGGCTTGGCGCTCGGCAACGCGGCGACGACCATCGACGTGACGCGCTGGAACATCCTCGATCAAGCGCCGTATACCGAATTCAACCAGCGCAACTGCTTGGTGATTCAGGATGTCACGCAGCCGCCCGATGCTCAGCCGCCGGGGTGTACGTTCGTCGTCAGCGATGTCGAGCTTCAGCCGAGTTCGGTCTTCTGGCGGTCGGGGACGTTCTCCGTGCTGCGCGACGGCATCGCGATCCAGACATGCCGCGCAGAAGATCGGCTGTGCTCCGTGCGCTGGAATTAGGGCGCGCAGACAAGCGTCGATTTGACCCCACCCCGAATTCAGGGAGGGGAGAAAGATTCCCCCTCTACCCGCTTGCGGTGTTTGCGAAGCAAACCGAGAGGGGGTGAGGGGCTTTTCCAACACCCTCATGCCTCGGCGGACACCCTGTTGGGCGTCCCTACAATTCCCCCCACAAACTTGAGGCTCACGAGCGCCCATCCGTCGCTATACTCTGAGTGTGCGTGCCATCCAGTCACACAAGGAAGCTGCCATGTCCCCCGAAAAACTGTGTCCCCGCTGTCAGCAGCCCATGACCGTCGATACGAAAACCGGATTCTGGATTTCCGCCTGTGGTTACAAAGTCCCGGAGACGCTGGAAGAGGCGCAGGCGCGCATGGCAGCACGCGCCGCCGCGAAGGGATCACCGCCGCCGGTGACGATCACGTTCAGGGGCGCGTTGGAAGCACGCACCCGCTCGATCTACGAGGGGGCGCACGCGCATCTGTGGCATGACCGGCGCGCCGACGCGGTGCGCGACTTCAAGCGCGCCGCCGAGCTTCAGCCGGAATTCACCGATCCATACCTGTGGCTGGCGAAACTCAGCGACGACGAAACCGCCAAGCGCGGCTATCTTGAGGAAGTCCTCGCGCGCGATCCCGGTCACTTGGAGGCGCTGCGCCTGCTGATGGTCATCAAAGGTGAGCTGACCGCCGAAGAAGCCGAGCGCTCGCTTCAGGCGAACGATGCGCGCCGAGTCGAGGTGACGGAGGCGGTTAAAACCGAGACCGAGTCGCTGACGTGTCCGGTCTGCGGCGGCGATCTGACGGTCGATACAGTATCCGGGCGAGTGGTGTGCAAATTCTGCGGCTATCTCGCGCCGGTCACAGAGACGCGCTCCGCCGGGTCGGGCGGGGTAGTCGGCGCGGCGCTGCTCAAACGGCGCGCGCAGCCTGTCCAGTGGGTGATCGGCAAACGTCTGCTGCACTGCAAGGCGTGCGGCGCGGAACGCACCATCCCGGCGACGACGCTTTCCGCCGTGTGTCCCTTCTGCGGGCAGCAGGCAGTCATCAAGCAGGACGCGCTGACCACCATCGAAAAGCCCGATCTGCTCATCCCGTTCACGCTGACCGAAGACCACGCCCGCGCCGCCATCGCCGAGCGGCTGCGCCAAGCGGATCAACGGCTGGCGGGGTTGTTCAACGAGAACCGCGTCGCGCAGATGGAATTGCAGGGTGTGTTTGTGCCGTACTGGGTGTTCGACGCGCTGGTGCTGGTCTCCAAGACGCGCATCGACCACCGGACGCCGTACAGCCGTGAACACGTCCGCACCTTCCAGCCGTATGAGAATATGCAGTTTCAGGACGGCATGGTCGGCGTGCTGACTCCGGCGCTCCGGTCACCTAAACTGCTTGCCACCTTGACCGACTTCGAGTTGAGCGACGCCGTCGCCTATGACGCGCGGCGTTTGGCGGCGAACCCGGCAGCACTCTACGACATCCCGGTCGCGGACGCTTCGCTGACGGCGCGCTCGACGATCACCAGCGCGATCAAGGCGCAGCATGAAGATGCGATTCGCCAGCAGGACATCGAAATCCGCGTGTACGCCAGCGTGATCCAGATGACCTATACGCTGCTGCTTGCACCCGTGTGGATTGCCACGCTGACCGAGCGCGACGGCGACGTGCGGACGGCGCTGGTCAGCGGGCAGACGGGCAAGGTCGCGCTCGGCAAGGCGACGAGACAAACGTGAATGTTACCGCCTCGGCGCGACCCCCGGCGGCTGATACAGATAGAGCGCGTACTGGCGGTCGAGCGGCACGCTGGCGTAGCTGCTCCATGGGAGCGCTGGCGAGAGCGGCGCAACCGCGTTGATCTGCGCCCACGTCTCGACATCTCCCGGCGCGATGGCGAACACGTACACCTGATTTAGGTCGAGCGTCGCCAGTTCATCCGCGATTCCTTCGGACGGATACCAGTGTTCGTAATCCATCGTCACGCGCTTGATGTCGCGCATTGACCAGATCACCGGGTCGAACATGCCCGTGTCGCTGGCGTAGATCAGCTTGTACACGCCGTTGATCTCTGACGCGCGATCCCATGCGTCGTAGAAGTCGTAGCGGTCGGCGCGCGCCTGCTGGTTGTAGAGCGGCAGGTGGAACGTGTAATAGAACTGAAGCTGAAAATACGTCAGTGCCGCAAGGATTCCCAATGTGAGGACGGTTTTCAGGCGCGGCTTGAGTCCGAGTGCGTCGAGCGGGTAGCGGATGCCGATAGCGACCAGCAGCGCCAGCACCGGGAAGATCACGCAGTAGCGGATCGTCCAATCGGTCGGGACGGTGAAACTGATCCCGACCAGCGATGCGCCCAACCAGACGAGGATCATCAGCGAGAGCGAGCGCAGCTTGTAGATCGAGTAGAACAAGCCGAGGAACGCGAACGGCACGACGTACCAGTGCAAAATCCCGACTTCGCCGCCGTAGTAGAAGCGGCTGCTGTCCGGTGAGTAGACGACGTGCGCCAGCGTGAAGCTCAACGCGCGATCCCAATGCAGCTTGAGCACGTCGAGCACGGGCTGTTCTTGCAAGTCGCGCAGGAAGTAGAAGAAATGCCCCTGCTGCGACAGGCGCGGAGTCAGCCCGCCGCCCGTGTAGACCGGGGTTGCGTAGTAGTAGGGGAAGAAGACCACCAGCGCCATGATGCCCATCAGCACCAGCCCGCGCCAATGCTGGCGGGGACGATGCCAGACGATCACCATGCCCACCCAGATGATCGTAATGCCGAGGAACACCAAGCGCCCGCCCTCGTACCAGTAGGCGGTCAAGCCCCAGAACAAGCCTGCCAGCACGTAATCGCGGGTGCGGTTGGTCTTCAACGCGGTGATCAAAAAGGCGAACGTCATCACGCCGAAGAACGGATCGGCGATGGCAGACGAAGCCAGCTTGCTAAAGTGGATGTGCGGCGGGAAGATCGCCAGAAACGCCGCCGCCAGCAGCCCCGTCTTCTTGTCGGTCATCGCCGTGCCGAGCAGGTATACGCCGAGCACGGTCAGCGCGCCGAAGATCGGGTTCATCATACGCACGCCGTAGAAGTCGCCGCCGAAGATTTCGAGCGTGAACTGCTCCATGTACGAATAGAAATACGGGAACATGGCGATCCCGTTCATCGGTCGCAGCAGTGGTAAGTTCGGCTCGTTCCATAGGTCGCGGATGCCGTCGAAAAAGTGCATCTCGTCGATCATGAAATGCACGTCCGCCGCCAAGCCGCTCAAGCGCAGGATGAGCGCGACCACGATGATCATGTACAGCAGCAGGTAGTGCGGCGCGAACCAGTTCGCCGGTTTGAAATCGACGAACGCGCCGAGTCCGTAGGCGGTGAGCAGCGCGCCGCTGATGAACAGCAGCGCTTGGACGTGCTGCGAGACTTCGCTCGGCGAGAAAAAAGCCAACCGGTTGATCTCGCTGAACGCCAGCATCGCCACGACGCCGAGAATCGTCGGGGCGATCTTGACCCGGTACGGCGCGGGTGGGTTCTTGGTGACGCGCATCTGCTCCAGCGTCGGGCGCGTCAGCCACACGCCGATCCCCAACGTGATCCCGCCGAGGAACATGAACAGGATGCCGGTCTCCGGCACAGCGAACAACTGCCCCAGAATCCAGCGGAAGTTATAGCCGCTGATGCACAGCAGCAAGATGGCAAGCAGGATCAGCGCCCGCCCGATCACCTGTCGTGCGGGAACGTGCAGCGCTGAAAATTTCGGGAATCGGGGAATCCGCACGGTGAAGGAGATGGTTCGGGGTTCAGTCGTCATGCAGCCTCGCTCGATGGTTGACGGTCGCCTGAACCAGTATAGCATTACCCCGATGCGCGCAGACATAAATTAATCTTTGGCGCGTCGGGGTTTTGTCATTCACCTATCCGATAGTGACCCGGAAGAGAACTTCTTCCTTGTCGGGATCGTCCCGATCCGCTAAGTTTTCGTAAGCGACGTTGCAGGCTTGTCCTCTGGCGAACTTGCGCACAAAGCCGTACACCGTGCCGTATTCCTGATCGATGGGCATAGGCGACGAGCAGGTACAGATGAAGCTGGTCGCAGTGAGTTTCTTCACTGACCAGATCGCCGGCGGCGTGTTGCGGGTATTCGTTCGCCACGACACTTCCATCGCTATCAACCCTTTTTCCAGCGAGTCGATCTCCGGCGGAAGCACGAGATGTTCCGCCATTCGCATTCCAATCGAGATCATGTTTTGCATAACGTCCGGCTCGTGTTCAAAGATCTCATAGACGACCTGAAGGTATTGCGCCATGCTGTACCACTCGTCAGGCGCAACATTCTCGAGACCGGCGCGGGCGAAATAGGGATCAGCCGTTGCCCCAATGGCTTGCTGAAGCGCAAGAATAGGTCCTCCTCGGAGTTCAGCTTGCGGGTAGGATTGGAGAAAGACACTTGTTCTGGACATCGTTTACCACCTAGATTTAAGTGTAAAAACATTGTTTATTATAATATTTGTTCTACTTTTATGCAACGTGTGTAATACGGCAACAAAAATGCCATCGAAGGATGGCGTAATAGGGTGTCAATCGTCCCGCTGGCAGGTTTTGCGTCTACTCGACTTTGACGAGGAAGCGAACCTCTTCCTTGTCGGGATAATCGCGATCTGCCAAGTTTTCGTAGGCGACGGTGCATCGGCGACCGCCCGCGCCA
>JACSRG010000565.1 GCA_014879865.1 Anaerolinea sp. | reverse complement strand
CGGTCGCGGATCGGGTTGTTGATGGCGAACGCCTGCCCACCAAACTGCAATTCATTCGCCTGATCGCTCAGCTTGAGGGCTTCGGCGGCGAAGGTCACGAGCGACTGGGCAGCCGCCGGCAGGTCGGTCTGGTAGTTCAGTTCACCCAAGCCCAAGTGACCGGGGATGAACAGCGTACGTTCGACAAATTCGCGATAGACATCGACGCTCGCCAGATAATCCATCACGCGGGCGACTTCGGCGGGATGCTCGGTTTCAGCAAACGCAACCAGCACCGTACCACCGGGCATGCCCGTGCTGCCGCCGGGACCCGTCGGGTTCGGGACGGCTTCCCAGTCAAACGCATCGCCGATATTCGTGGCGAAGTTGGCAATCTGCCAGCTTCCCGACATGTAGAACGCCAACTGCCCGTTGATGAAGAACGGCGCGCCTGCCGCATACGTACCGCCCGACCCGACCCACACTTCGGCGGGTGTCAGCCCATTGGCGTGCCAATCGATCAGAAGCTGCGCAAACGAGCGGAAGCCTTCGGTATCAACCGTGACTGAACCATCGCCGGGGAAGAGAACCGCGCCTTCGCTGAACGCGGGACCCGCCACACGGTGACCGCTGCGGTCAATCGCGACGGCGTACACGCCTTCGCCCAATGCTTCTTGGACTGCTGCCGCCGCGTCTGTCCACTCCTGCCACGTCACCGCGTCATTGGTGTCGCTCGGCACAGCAACGCCCGCCTGATCGAACAGCGTGCGGTTGATGAACGGACCCGTCACAGTGTATTGATTCGGGAAGCCGTAGATCGCATCTTCGGGATCATCGGCATTGCGCATTGCCGCAAAAACCGCCGCCGGGAAGCTGGCATCCCAGTACGCCGCATCGGCAACCAGCGGACGCAGGTCAAGATAGAACCCACGATAGCGCGCATAGTCGGTTACGCGCGCCATGTCAGGACCTTCGCCTGCTTCGACTTGCAGGGGGAGCTGTTCTTGAATGTTCGTATAGGGAACGGTATCGACAACCACGCGGATGTCCGGGTTGTCCGCTTCAAACCGATCCAGCAGATCACGCAGCACGGCACCTTCATTGCCGTCATCGTACCACGCGATACGCAGTTCGACCGGCTCTGCCTGCGCTTGAACACCGAGCGCTCCGACGATCAGGAGCGCTAAAACCAATAGAACCAACGCTTTCTTCATGTTAAATGTCTCCTAGTAAACAATGCTATCCCAGAACAACTGTGGTTACAGTTGTAGAACTGGCAAATTCAACATCTGCGCCAAGACGAGCAGTTCTTCAACGTAGTCGCCATAGGTGATGGAAATGTGGTGTTCCAGTCCTTCGCGCAAGATGGTGTCGAGCGCTTCCCGTGAACCGTGCTCGAAGCGCACATGTCCGCTCGTGCCGGAGAACGCGCGCGGCGCGCGGATCATCTCACCGCGCCCGATGACGAGGCGGTATTCGCCGGTCGCTTCGCTCAAGCGGGCGATGGTCACCATGCCGGGTTTGAGGGTGAACTCCATCAGCAGGGGCAGTTTGCGGTTCGAGTGGATCGTGACGCCCGGCTGTTCGTCGGCATCCGCCATCGACAGCGGCGCGAGTCCGCAGTGCCACAGCACCAGCGCGTCGCGTTCCGCATCCAGCGACACGACATCGCTGCCGAACGCGGCGTCACCGCTCAAGGCTTGCAGCATCAGGCTGGTGATCGTCCCGTTGACATCCGCCTCACAGCTTGACGGGGTTTGCTCGTCGTTGAGCATAGACATCGCGCCGCACGCCGCACAGCCCAGTTCGGTGAAGAATTCGGGCCAGCAGCGAACCGAGTAACCGCTCAACTTTTCGCGGCGCGCCATCTCCTGCAATGCGACATAGACTCCAAGCGTCCCGCTGACGCCCGTCTGATCGAGCGTATCGAGTCCCGTGACCCGTCCCGCCAGCCGTTCGCCTGCTCCGCTCACCAGATCAGGAGCGGCGGCGCGCGCTTCGGCAAACACCTGTTCCTGCAAGTCGATCTGCACAATTTCGACGCCGAAGCGATTCTTGAGGTCGGCAACGTCCATCAGGCAGGTGTCGAAGCCCGCCGGATTCTCGCCGACGCGCCCGATCCGCGCATGACGAAGTTCGCGCCGCGCCGCTGCCGCCCGCGCGTAGACCGCGATCTTGGTCAGCGCTGCCGGGTCAGAGGGCGCGGTGTAGAGATAGCCGTAACGGTAGCGCGCCCGTGTGAGCGCGTGCCCGGCGAGGTTGATCCCGCACAGCGAATTGAGGCGTAGGCGTCCGCCCGTATGTTCTTCGGGGACTGCCCACAGCAGCAGCGGCGCGTCGATGACGTGCGCCAGCGCCATAACCATCGTGCTGTCGGCAAACGTTGACTGAAAGACGACGACCAGATCCGGTGCGAGTGCTGCGAGTTCATCTGCCGCCGCGCGCGCCTCGTCCAGCGTCGCAATTGGCTCCGCACGTCCGAGCAGTTCGTAGCCCGCATCCGTCAGCGCCGAGCGTGCCTGCCGGATCATCTCTTGTGCGAGCGGAACGTCAAATGTGGTGCGGAGGATTGAAACAAAACCGAGTTTACTCATAAGCGAATTTTAGCCTAATCATTGTGAATCGTAAGCGGATTATGGCGCAGACCGTAGGGAAGCGCAAGCGAAGGCGGTATACTCGTATTGGACATTGTAGACAAAACGAAGGTTAAGAAATATGGTGTACAAGGTAGGAATCATCGGGACAGGCGACTTTGCGCACGCTCATGCGCAAGCATTGAACGCCATGCCGGATCGCGTGCGCATCGTGGGGGCGGCGAGTCCTGATGCGGCGCAGGGTTTCGCCTTCTGTCAGAAGTATGACATTCCGGCGCATTACACCGCTGCCAACGACCTTTTCGCGCAAGCACAGCCCGACATCGTCCACATTTGTACCCCACCGACGACCCACGCGCCGCTGGCGAAACTCAGTCTCGCCGCCGGAGCGCATGTGCTGTGCGAAAAGCCCCTCTGCGGATCGCTTGCCGCCCTCGACGAGCTGGAGCAGGTCGAACAGGCGTCCGGGCGCACCCTCAGCACCATCTTTCAATGGCGCTTCGGCGCAGCGGCGCAGCACTACCACAAGCTGATCACGTCCGGTGAGTTCGGCGATCTGCGCGCGGTCGTGTGCAACACACTGTGGTATCGCGGTGATGACTACTACGCCGTCCCATGGCGCGGCAATCGTGAGCAATCGCTCGGCGGGACGATTATGGGACACGGCATCCACTTGATCGACCTGATGCTGTGGCTGCTCCCCGACTGGCGCGACGTGTACGCCCGCCTCGGCACGTTCGACTACCCCATCGAAGTGGATAACCTCGCCGCCGCGTTAATCGGCTTTGGCAACGGCGCATTCGGGAACATCATCAGCAGCGCCGTCTCGCCGCGCCAAGAGACCTATCTGCGGCTGGACTTCCAGAAAGCCACGCTCGAAGTGCGCGGCTTGTATCAGTACGACAGCGACGATTGGACGCTCACGCCTCGCGATCCGGCAGATCAGGGACGCTGGCAGGTGCGCGAGACGGGACGCAACGAGGTCGGCGCGCAGATTCGCGCCCTGCTCGACAGCCTTGATTGCGGCGAGCGTCCGCT
>JACSRG010000767.1 GCA_014879865.1 Anaerolinea sp. | reverse complement strand
GCGCCCGACGACCGTGAGCTGCGTCCCGGCGAACAGATCGGGCAGCGGGAGCTGCGGGTAGACCGAGTCAATGGTCAAGCCGTCGATGGTCAGCGTAATGTCGGTCAGCACGGGCGCGCTGATCTTGCTGTATAGGCTGGCAACCTCTTCGTCGATACGTTCGGATGGACGCACGTAGGACGATGCACCGCGATGCGCTGCCACCAGCGAGTCGAGCAGATACGCATCCACGTCATCACCCACGCCGAAAGCGAACAGGCGAACATTCGACGGCGCAGCGGCAGCCGCGTTGCCGAGGATGGCGCTCACGTCGGTGACGCCCTCGGTCGGCAAGCCGTCGGTCATGAACAGGATGGTCGCCGAGCGTTCTTCGACCATGTCGAGCGCGGTCGTCAGCGCGCCGTTGATGTCCGTGCCGCCTTCTGCCCACATGCCGTTGATCCAGTCGATGGCTTGCGGCGCGGTCTGCGGGGATTGCAGTTCGTTGGCGAACACGCGCCAGCCCGTGCTGAACAGGATCACGTTGAAGCGATCCCCCTCGTTCAGGTTGCTCAACACGTAAGCGGCGGCTTCCTGCGCCTGACGCCACTTATCGCCATCCATGCTGCCCGACTGATCGAGCACGAGGATGATGTCACGCGGGATGATCTGTTCGGCGGGCAGTTCGAGCGGCGGCTGCACCATCAGCATGAAGAAACCATCTTCCGACGCGCTTTCGCGGTAGGTCAGCAGGTTGACGTTGATCGTCTCGGATGCTACGCCCCAGTACAGGCTGAAATCGCCATCGGGCGAATAGGCGGACGCCTCGAAACCGACGTTGAACCCGGCACTGTTGCGGCTGATGGCGATGTTGTGGCTCGGCGAGTAGATCGCGCCGACCGGATCGTCGCTGATCACCTGCACGGCGATGCTCACGGTGTCAATCGGGCGGCGGCTCATGATGTGCGTCACGTCGAGCGGGTAGACGTAATGGATCAAGCCGTTATCGACTTCGAGCGCCTGTGAATAGGAAAGCTGAATGCGGCGGCGTTCGCCCGGCGGGATCGGGAAGACATTCGCCTGTACTGCCTGCGTGCCGACATATTCGAGCAGCGCGGGGTCGCGGTACTGGCGCACGATCTCGTCGTAGATCGCGCGCGCCTGTGTCGCGTCGAGGATGCGCGCTTCGATAGGCGTCCCGTTGATGTACATGATCAACTGGTCAACGCCTGCGTTAGCGGGCAGCGGGAAGACAAACGTGCCTTCGGCAAGCCCGTTGCCCACGTTGACGAATTCTACGTCAATCGTCGTGTGGGCGATCTGGTCTTCGATGGTCACGTTCACGCGGTGATATTCGACTTGCAGCCATTCCGGGTTGGTCGAGACGCCGCCCACGAACGGCGGTGGGGTCACGACGCAGGGCATTGGCATGGGACACGCTGCATCCGGCGGACACGGCGTTGGCAGGGGGCAGTCTTGCGCCGCCGTCACGCCGACCAGACCTAAAATCGCAATCAAGAGCAGACTAGACAGGAACAGTAACCTTTTCATCGTCATTGACCTCCGTCACTAGTTATGGAGAAGACGCCGACGGGCTGTATTTTGTTCCGCTGATATTTATCTCTATAATGGATTACCGGATGTGTATGGATCAGGGGACAGTAGGATGAACAACGACTTTTTCGAACGGGAACGTCGCATGGAGCAAGACCGGGAGCGGGCGCAGCATCAGAAGCACCAGACGCTCGAAACGTATAACCTCGAACAGCAGGAAGCGCATCAGGGACATATCCCGGATCCGAAAGGGGCAGATGTCGAACCGCCGCAGCCGGGCTTTTTTGGTCGGCTGCTGAAGATGTTGGGGCTGCGCAAGTAGGGGCGCGATCCAGCGTGTTCGTTCTTAAGCAAATCCACGAAACTGTCGGGGCAAGCCAAGCTGCGCCGGTAGCTCAGTAGAATAACGTGAAGCGCTAACCTCACCCCCTGCCCCCTCTCCATATGGAGAGGGGGTAGGGGGTGAGGTTTGAAAAGGCAATCACGCTATTCTACGCACTTACCACTGCGCCTCGTCCTTTACCGGCTAATACGGAATCTGCACGGCGAGCAGCACGGTGTTGCCGACTTGTAAACGGCTGCCGTGCTTCAAGATACACGGCTTATTCGGCTCTAGCATCACATTGTCGATGAAAGTGCCGTTGCGGCTGGACAAGTCTTCGACATACAGTACGAACCGCTTGTTCTCTTGCCGGATGGCGAATTGGCAGTGGCGGCTGCTGATGTAGTCATCATGGCGGAGGTAAATATCCGCCGCGCGGGAACGCCCAAGCACGTCACTATGCAGCACGGGGACGGGCAGTGCGTCCTGCGGGACTTCAAACGCCAGCATGTAACGCAAAATCAAACCGGGGCGGCGCTGCGACGGCAGATTGCTCAGCGCGTTCGAGAGGCGCAGCGGGTGATTGTACAGGCTCGGAATCCCGTTCGGCAGCACGTCGAGCGTGCGTTCGAGATGTTCCGGCGTGGGCGGCGGCGGCGCGGGCATCGCCGAATTGAACAGCGACTTGTAGTCCAGCGGCGTCGAGGTGATGTCCTGCGACCCTACCAGATTGACCGTGCCACCTTCGACCTTGTCGATCTTGTTCACTACCTGCGGTCGCCGGTTGGTATCGAACGACCGCGCCATGTCTTTACCGAGCGTGGTGAGCTGGTATTCGCCGTCGTTGACATTGGTGATATAACGTCCCTGCAAAAGTTCCCGCAGCGCCGCGTCAGCGCGTGGTGGATCGGCGAGGTGACATGCCTCGCGGATCGCCTGTTTCGTCCGCTCGATCTGGCGCTTAGTTTTGTGCAGATACAGCAAGACTTCTTGTGCATCAATTGTTAGCGCGGTCTGGGGCTGCGTCATAGAACACCCATTCTAAAATATTATTGTTCTTATGAGTATATACCCTACTCTTTTCGGCTTGCCAATGGCACGAGATCTGAAATTTTCGTGAAGGTGTTATGATAAGGGAAGAATCCGCACAGGAGGTCTACATGACACCCAATGATCACGGCAAAATTTACGACTTTAGGACTCAAGTGCAAGCTAAAATCGAAAAATTACTGGCTGAATTTGCCGCCGGGGCAGTCAGTCGGGAGCAGTTCCACGCGCTGTACGCGCATCACACGACCAACTTGCAGCTTGCCGAACAGGCACTCGAAGCCAAAGACACCAGCCTAATCGACTCGGCACAGGGCGCGACGATCAGCATCCGGCAGGCGCACATGGGCAAAGCCATCGGCTTGATGATCTACCACAACAAGACGGGGATGTTTGTCGAAACGCTCGGCGCGTTCGACGTGCCGCCCGCGCTGATCTCGCCGATCCTCAACGACTTCTCGATGCTGATGGAAGCGGATCGCGCGATTGATCGGCGCGTCGAAAAGGTCGGGGAACGGCAGTGGCTTTTGTTCGCTGCGGGGCGCTACACGACGGTGATCACGCTGTTTCACAACGAGCCGTCGGCTCAGCAAAGCCGCGAGATCGAGCGGCTGCACCATGATTTCGAAGTCGCCAACGCGAACATGCTGTCAGGCATCCGCCTCGACGCCTCCAAGCTGGCGTACCCGTTCACCGTGTTCGTGCAGCAGAAGCTC
>JACSRG010000764.1 GCA_014879865.1 Anaerolinea sp. | reverse complement strand
GCCCGCCGCATCCAGTGCCTTCCAGATCACGTCTTCCCAGTCCTCACCGTAGTCGATCCGGTCATCGATCCACACGTCGAAGCCGCGCCGCAGCAGTTCATCGGCGAGCATCCGGGCATACGGTTGATTCTTGCGGCTGTAGCTGATAAAAACGTGGCTCATGGGTCGGCTCGATCTGACGGCGGCTAATACGGGGAATTATAGCATCAGGACGCCCCGTTTCATTGGTAGGGGCATGACATATCATGCCCCACGATTCTGACGTATCTATCAAGCGATCAAAACGTCATCTTCACCGCGCCGGGTTTGTACGCCTCGTAGAGCCGTGCCGTGTGCGCGGCGGGATTCTCGTAGTACTCGTCCGGCGTGAGGTCGAGCGTCACCGTTTTGACGGCAGGCTGAACGGTCGGCTGCCCCGCAGCGAAGCGCTTGATCACCTCGGCGTGCGGCTTAAGCGTGCCATCGGGGCGCACCAAGCCGAAAAAGCGCTCGTGCTTCGAGTCACGGCATGGCGGCTTGTCCCACAATTCGGGGACATAATCGGCATAGCACCAGATCATCGCGCCGGTCGCGCCGACCTCGACCAACTTGGGCAGCACTGCCTCGATGTACGCGGCGAAATCCTCCTCCGACGCCATGAACTGCTGGCGCGCTTCGCCATACGCCGTCCATTCCCACATCTGCGACGGTTCGCCGGGGGCGACCGTGCAACCGCCGAACTCCTCCATGAGCGTCGGCATCCCGCACAGCGCAGAAGTCAGCGCGCAGGTAAAGGGAACCCAATCGGGATCAAGCGGGTCTTTGACGAAGAAGATATACATCGGGTAGCTGTGCATGACCGCCACGTCCATCAGCGGGAACGTCTGGTCGATGCGGTGCGGCTTGTCCGAGAACAGGCTGGCGCTGTGCAGTCCGCATGTCACCTTGTGGACGGGGTCAATCCCCTTGATCAGATCGGTCATCTCGCGAATCCACGCCTGCGCGGACTCGGCATCCGGCGCGACGCCGAACAAATCCGGTTCGTTGCCGAGATTCCACAGCCACACGCCGGGGTGATCCTTGTACGCGCTGACCACCGTCCGCAGTTGCAGGCGTTCCGCTTCGCGCGCCACCGGATCGGTGTACGGGTTGCGGTAGCCGATGTTGACGATCTCGCCGCCGCTCACCAGCTTGTCCACGCCGATGGGCGGTTCTGCCGGGTCGAGCAGCCACTTGGGCGACCAGTTCGGTCCGCTCATGTGCCCGGTGAAGAAGGTTACATCCACGCCCAAGCCGAATTCTGCCGCGATGTCGAGCACCGTCCCCAAGTTGCGCAGGCAGTCTGCCGAAATCGTGTCCGGCGTCGGCTGCCAGTCGTCCCAGAGCAGGAAAATGCGCACGACCGTCATGCCGAGGTCGCGGATCACGGCAAATTCCTCGCGGACTTCGTCGGCGTCGAAGTTCGACCACCAGTACATCGCCTTCTTGCGGGGCCAATAATTCACCCCAAGGATAAATGGTTCACTCATTGCCTACCCTATACGCGTTGATGCACAATCCAGAACAGGAAGAAATAGACCGCGCCCAGCACCCCCGCCAAGATAGCGAACGGCGTTGAGCGCACTTTCGCCCGTGAGCTTGGCTTACGCGTTGTACCAACGGCAATGAGGGGAAACACCAGCATTGCCACATTGATCGCGTAGGTGCCAAAGTCTTTCAAGCCCAAGATCGGCGCGCCGGGCAGCACCGTCGCCGCCGTGCTGAGCTTGGCGACGATCACCGCGAGCAGCACGCCCCCGATCAGGAACGTGGGCACCATGTTTTTGTCGGGCATCGTCAGGAGCGCCAGCAGCGCGAAGAAAAAAATGAGGTAGAGGAAAATGTCGAAGATGAGGAACTTCGATGTGGGGAGAATATACTGTAAGATTTCTTGAAAGCTCAAGCCGTCCACGCAAACCGCTCCTCTATGATGTCAACCTACCGTACATACTAGCATATCTCCCGGTTGTGGTAGTATAAGGGAGCGATATTGCCAATCGGATTACGGGAGCGGTCGAGAATGCTTCGTGAACGTTTGACGCGGTGGGGACAGCGGGCTGAAGGCTGGTGGTTAAACCGTCCGGCGATGACGCGCGCGCTGCCGTCCTACCTTGCCCGCGCGATCTCGAACTTCTTCAGCTACGGCGCGCGACAGGCAGCAGCACTGTCGTACTATGCGATCTTCTCGATCTTTCCGCTGACGCTGCTGTTCGCGGTCATCCTCAGCCGAGTGATTACGCCCGTGTTCGAGCCGGTGATCGCCGCGCAGCAGATCGAGTTCGGGCTGGAACCGTTCCTGCCGCCCGCCGCGACGCAAACGCTCCAACTGTTCCAAGATAATCTCACACAGGCACTTGAACAGGGCGCGTCCTTCAGCTTGATCGCGTTTCTCGGCTTGATCTGGTCAGGTTTGGGCTTGTTCTCGAATATCACCAGTTCGCTGGATTTCATCTTTCACGTGCCATCCAGCCGGAGCATCTGGCGACAGCGCTTGATCGCGGTGGCGATGGCGGGCGGACTGATCATCCTGCTCGTCACGTCGTTCGTGACCTCGGCGGTGCTGCGGCTCGTGTCGGCACTGCTGCTGGAACGTCCGAGCATCTGGGTCAATGTCGGCTCGATCTTCCTGCCACTCGGCTTGAACATGGTGATCTTTGCCCTGCTCTTTCGCTTCGTTCCGGCGCGGCGGGTACATTGGGACGCCGTGTGGCCCGCCGCGATTTTCGGCGCGGTCGGATGGGAATTGGCGAAGTGGGCGTTCGGCTGGTACTTGACCAACGTCGCCAACTATCAGTTCATCTACGGCACGCTGTCGACGGCGATCATCCTGCTGTTCTGGGCATACCTGATCGCGTCGATTTTCTTGATCAGCGCGGAATTCTGCGCGCAGATCAACGAGTGGCTGCTGGATCGTCACTGGCAGGAAGAAGCCGAACAATTCTTGGAAGGGAAAGCCACGCCGCGCCTGCCGAAAGAGACGCAGTCGGCAGGCGATTGAGCGACGCAGCTAGCCATCATCGTCGTCGCGACCACCGCCGCCGCCGCCACCGCGATCTGTCGGCTGGTGTGATGCCCGCGCATTGCATGAATTGCCGGGGCAGTCCGTCGCCACCTCGCTTTC
This sequence comes from Anaerolinea sp., assembly GCA_014879865.1. Lineage (GTDB taxonomy): Bacteria > Chloroflexota > Anaerolineae > Aggregatilineales > Phototrophicaceae > Flexifilum. Next base: position 480 of record JACSRG010000764.1, on the reverse strand, counting down.
CACCGCACTCGTCGGATTTTGACGCGGTGAGGTGGAGCTTGGCGTGTGGGTAACGACCACGCTCGGCGTGCGAGTCAGCGTCCAACTGGGAGTCGGCGTCCAACTGAAGGTCGGCGAGACGCTGGCGCTGGGCGTCGGCGTCACACTTGGCAATGCCGTCGCGCTCGAAGTCGCCGTCGGCGTTCCGGTTAAGGTCGCCGTGAGCACATCCGTAGCTGTTGGTGTCGCCGTCTCCGTGCTGATCGGCGGCAGCACAGCCGGTTCTTCGCCTGCGCCTCCTCCATCCGGCACGACGGACTCAACTAGAGTGAGCAGGTGATCGATCTCGGCTAGGCGGCTCTCGAAAACCGGATTTGTCAACAAGGCTGGATCGACGGTTTCGGCAAATTGCACGCTCTGGCGCGCAGATGCCAGTACGTCTTCGGTCGATTGATCCCGCGCGGCAAGGATGAGTGCCTCCTCGACGCGTCGCTGTGTGTG
>JACSRG010000763.1 GCA_014879865.1 Anaerolinea sp. | reverse complement strand
GAGAGCCTGAAACCGGATTGGCATGAAATCGCGGAATGCGCGCACATCCAGACGGCGCTCTATCCCGATCAACCGTACTGGGGCGACCGCCTGCGCGCGGTCAACGAGCAGGCATGGATTTACCAGCGCACGTTCACCGTGCCGGACACCGCCTATCGACGGGCGCGGCTGCACTTCGAGGGCGTAGATTACTTCGCCGAGGTGTGGCTCAACGGCTCGTTTGTTGGGCGGCACGAGGGGCATTTCGCGCCCTTCACCTTCGACGTGACGCCGTACCTCAATCGAGCGGACAACACACTGACCGTGCGCGTGACCTCCCCATGGGACGCGCCGAATTCCGGCGGCGTCTACCCGACCGATCATGTGGTGCGCGGGCTGGTCAAAGGGCTGTACGAACACGGCGAAGGCGTGATCCCGCCGAACGTCAACCCGCTCGGCATCTGGCGTCCGGTCTGGCTGCTGCTCGATCAGGGTGTGAGCGTCGATCAGGTGCGGATTCGCACCTGCTTGGACGGCACAGTCGATGCTTGCATCACCATGACCAACAGCACGGCGGATGGGTGGCAGGGCGCTCTCGCCTTGAGCGTCAAGGCGGATAATCACGACGGCGGCGGCGTGCAGCTTCGCACGAGCGTCAGCCTGCCGCCGGGCACGCACGTCGTCGAACGGACGCTGCACATCCCCGACGTGCGCCTGTGGTGGTCATGGGATCAAGGCTTCCCGGCGCTGTACACGCTCGACGCCCGACTGATCGGCGCGGACGGCGTGACCCTCGACACGCGGCGGGAACGATTCGGCGTGCGCACGATCCGCTTGGAACGGACGCCGGAACGATTGACCTACTACTTGAACGAGCGTCCGATCTTCATCCGGGGATCGGCGTACATGCCCGCGCTCTACCTTTCGCAAGTCAACGAAACGACTCTCGCCCGCGATCTCGACCTCGCCCGCGCCGCGAATCTGAACCTGCTGCGTGTGCATGTCCATGTGTCGCCGCCGGAACTCTACGCGCTGTGCGACGCGGCGGGGATGCTCGTCTGGCAGGATTTTGAACTCAACTGGGTGCAGGACAGTTCGCCGGAGTTCGAGCGCCGCGCCCGCGCCTTACAGCGCGCCATGATCGATCTCCTCGCTAACCACCCGGCGATCATCACGTGGGCGTGCCACAACGAGCCGACGATGATCTTTCTGCGCCGTGACAACCTCGAACGCAGTCCCGACCCGGCGTTGTACGCGGATGTTCAGGAACTTGACCCGACGCGCCCCGCCTTCATCTGCTCCGGTCAGATGGATGACGATTGGCAGCGCTCCGGCGATTCGCATTCGTATTACGGCGCGATCTGGTCGCCGCGCTACACCGACATTTACCGCCAGCGCCCGCACCTGAACACCGAGTTCGGGTTTGAAGCGCCTGCCGCCGTCGAAACGCTGCGCGCCGCGCCGGAAGTCTGGCAGCGACTGGATCACCTTGAGGGCGAAATCGACGGGCTGTGGGCGTATCAAGCGGCGCTGATTCAGTACCACGTCGAGCATTTCCGCCGACTCCGCGCGACAGGCTGCGCAGGCTACGTCCACTTCTGGCTGGCTGACCTCGTGCCGCAGGTCGGCTGCGGGGTGCTGGATTCAGCGCGTCTGCCGAAAGGCGGCTATGACGCACTCCGCCGCGCCTCCGCCCCGCTGCATGTTGCGCTCGAACATGACGGGCGGCGACCCATCGCGCTCTGGGTGTTCAACGACACGCAGATGGCGTACACCGGCGCGGTGCTGCGCTGGCACATCTTCGACGCGGCGGGCGGCTTGCGCGCCGAAGGCGAAACGACGGCGGACATCGCGGCGAACGGTTCGCAGCGCATCATCGGCGCTGACTGGACAATCTCTCCGGCGGACTGCGCCGCTATCACGCTGACGCTGTACGCGGTGGATGGGCAGACGCTGTGCGCCAGCCGTTACGAGCATCCGTTTCAACCGCTCCCCCGTCCACGCGGCTACCCGTGGAAGTTCGATCCGTATCTGGCAACAAAGGTCTTTGACCGCCCCGGCGCGCCCAGTCTGACCGATCTGCACGCGGGCGGACTGGTGCGGTTGATCCCCCGGACGATCCGCGAAGCCTTCGCCGAACGCCTGCTGCGTCAGCGGCTGCCGAGCGCATGGGTCTCGCGCATCGCCGCGTGGATCGCGCGTTTGCCCATTTAAGATTAAATTACTTTGCTACGCTAAATAAATCGTGCTAGAATGCATACGGACTGCACTTTACCTATTGGGAAGTCTTCGACATTTCCCGGTATCCCGGAAAGGGTGGACTACTATGCAGTTGTCAAAACGCGATCTGTACCGGTATCCGTGGTCAGGCAATGACAATCCAATCGGCTGGTTGGAAGTGACGGATAAATGCAATACCTACTGTCGCGGCTGCTACCGTATCAACGGAATGCAGGGTCACAAATCGCTGGAGCAGGTCAAGGAAGAAATCAACCTGCTGAAGAAGTGGCGCAATTGTGACAACATTTCCATCGCCGGGGGCGAACCGCTCATTCACCCGCAAATCCTCGACATCATCGCCTACATCCGCAGCCAGAAGATGAAACCGCTCATCCTCACCAACGGCATCCGGCTCGAAAATGATCGCAGCTTCATGCTCCAGATCAAGAAAGCCGGTGCGATTGGCTTCACCTTCCACATCGACAGCGAGCAGCAGCGCCCGCATTGGAAGGGCAAGAGCGAAATCGAGTTGTTCGAACTCCGCCAGCACTATGCCGATATGGCACACGACATCGGCGGGCTGTTTGTCAGCTTCGGCATGACCGTGTATCCCGGCAATCTCGACCTCGTGCCGAAGATGGTCGAATGGGCGAACCGCAACATCGACCGCGTGCACGGGCTGGTCATGATCACCTACCGCAACATGGCGACACAGGGCTATGACTACTTCGCGGGTGGCAAGCCGCTCACTGACCCGAACACGAGCTATTTCGCGGGCGATCCGGCGGAGTCGTACCTGACATCGACGCAGGTCTACGAGAAGATCAAAGAACACTTCCCGCATTACGACGTTGCCTCGTACATGGGCGGCACGCAGACCGACGACAAAATGACATGGCTGGTCTCCGCGCAGTTGGGGACGAAGCACAAGATGTACGGTTCGGTCGGCGCAAAGGTCATGGAACTGTTCCAAGCGTTCCACCACATGCAGTACGGGACGTATGTCGTCTACTCGCCGAGCAACAAAATCCCGAAGATCGCCTTTGCGCTCGGTCTGTTGGACAAGGGCGTCCGCGCGACTGCCGGGAAGTTCTGGAAGGAATTCCTGAAGCGCCCGACGGAACTGTTCAGCCCGATTTACGTACAGAGCATCGGCATCATTCAGGGACCCGATCTGCTGGAAGACGGGCGTGTCGATATGTGCGAAAGCTGCCCGGATATGACGGTATGGGATGGCAAGCTGGTGCATTCGTGCCGCCTCGACGAGTGGCGTCTGTACGGCAGCTACATCTCGGCGCAGCCGAAGAGCACGGCAGCCGAAAATGGTGGTCAGTTGGTGCGGACGGAGTCGATCAGCGTCGCGCCGGAACAGAAATCCGAGTCGGTCGAAATGGTCGGGAAGTAACGCGGATTTCTACAAATT
>JACSRG010000759.1 GCA_014879865.1 Anaerolinea sp. | reverse complement strand
TGATCGCCTCGTGGGGCTTCAACCCCGCCAGCGATCCGGCGTGGTTGGATTTCACGCCGCCCGCCGTCGCATGGCTGCAAAGTCAGCCGGGAGAGTGGCGCTACACCACCTACGACGATCCGCTCAACCCGGTGTCGCACCTGATGAACGCGAACATGACGATCCGCTACGGCTTGGACGATATACGCGGCTACGAGAGTATCATCCCGCGCGATTATGTCGAATTCATGAGACAAATCGCGCCCCAAGTGCAGTTAGAGTACAACCGCGTCGCGCCGATTTATACGGTCTACGGCGACGGCTTCGATCCGCGCGCCGCGCTGGAATCACCGCTGCTCGACCTGCTCAACGTGCGCTACGTCGTCACCTACAAGCAGACCGATATGAGCGCCTTCGCCGGGTACACGCTGGCGTATGAAGACGACGCGGTGCGCATCTGGGAGAACGCCGACGCCCTGCCGCGCGTCTTCACCACCAGCGTGATCACGTCAGATCGCGTGCAGGCGGTCGTCACTGCCGCCGATGCCGTCTCCCTCCCGATCACGCGGGATACCGGACGCGAGTTTTACGTCGATGTGGCGATCGATCAGCCGGTGACGCTGGTGATCAGTCAGAGTTATGATCCGGGCTGGCGCGCCTACATCCGACCACAGGGCGCGGACGAAAACGCCGAGACTCTGCTCCCCGTGACGCCGTACCTCGACGCGCTGCAAAAGGTCGAACTGCCGGAAGCGGGCGCGTGGACGGTGCGCCTCGTCTACAGCCCTGCCAGCTTCCAGATCGGCTTATTCGGCTCGTTCATCGGCGCGATCATCCTGCTGTTCATGGGCGGGGTATGGATGTGGCAGCGCTTCGTCGGCGGACGCGGGGGTGAAGGCGAAGGCGTCCACCGGATCGCCCGCAACAGCGTCGCGCCGATCCTGCTCAACCTGTTCAATCGCGGCATCGACATGGCGTTCGCGCTGGTCATGCTCCGCATTCTGGGACCCAACGACGCGGGGTTGTACTTCTACGCGGGCGTGATCTTCGTCTGGTTCGACATCTTCACCAACTTCGGCTTGAACCTGTACCTGACGCGCGAAGTAGCGCGGGATCGGTCACGGGCGGGCAACCTGTTCTTCAACACAAGCGCGCTGCGCATCGGCTTGGCGCTGCTCGGCGTGCCGCTGCTGCTGGCATTCCTCGCCGGACGGCAGACAACGGTCAGCCCGCCGCTCGATTCGAGCGCGATCATCGCGATTGGTTTGCTCTACGTCGGCTTGCTGCCCAACAGCCTGAGCACCGGGTTGACGTCGCTGTATTACGCCTTCGAGCGCGCCGAAGTCCCGGCGGCGGTGGCGACGGTGGCGACCCTGTGCAAGGCGATCTTCGGGTTGGCGGCGCTGCTGCTCGGTTGGGGGATCATCGGCTTGGCGGGCGTGAGCATCGTCACCAATGTGATCACGCTGGCGATCCTCGCGTGGAACGGGCGGGCGATGTATCTACACACCGCACGGCGGATCGAGACGGCGCTCATGCGGCGGATGGTCGGCGAGAGCTACCCGCTGATGTTCAATCACTTTCTGGCGACGATCTTCTTTCAGATCGACGTGGTGCTGATCGAGGCGATCCACAATCCGACGATGGTCGGGCAGTACAGCGTGGCATATAAATGGGTCTCGGCGCTCAACGTGATCCCGGCGTTCTTCACGCAGGCGCTCCTGCCGGTGATGTCACGGCAGGCGCACGAGGATCGCGCCGCGCTCAAGCGCATGTACACGCTGGCGATCAAGCTGCTGATCAGCGTGGCGCTGCCGACGGCGGTCATTTTTACGTTCGCGGCGGAGTTCTTGGCAGGGGTTCTGGGTGGCGCTCAATACCTGCCTGATGGCGCTATCGCCACCCAGTTCATGATCTGGAGCATTCCGATTGGCTGGATGAACAGCCTCACGCAGTACGTGCTGATCGCACTCGATCTGCAAAAGCGCATAACGACGGCATTTGTGATCGGCGTGTCGTTCAACATCATCGCCAACTTGATTCTCATCCCGCTTTACGGCTACCGCGCGGCGGCGCTGACGACGATTGCCAGCGAAGCCGTGCTGCTGATTCCGTTCGCGCTCCTGTTGACGCGCAGCCTCGGCGGGCTGAACTGGGTGGACATGATCTGGCGTCCGCTGGCGGCGGCGGCGGCAATGCTGACCGTGATGAGCCTGCTGTGGTCAACCCTGCCGCTGGTCGCGTTGGGCATCGGCGTCGTGGTCTATCTGGGCGTGCTGCTGGCGCTGCGACCGCTGTCCCCGGATGAACGGGCGCGGCTGCTGCCCCTGATTCCAAGTCGCTTCCGCAAGCTGGTCAGGGTGGGTCGTTGAAAGTTAAAAGTGGAAAGTTGAAAGTAGGGACAAAGCCGCTGATTACTTTCACCTTCAAACTTTTTACTTTCGACTTTCTTTATCTCCTGCCCATGTAGCGGCGTTCACGCCGACCGGGACGTTCGTCCAGCGGCAGCGGCTTGATGCCCATGCCGCGAATCAGGCGGCGGACGTAGGGCGTCGTGATGACCGGCATAGTCATCGTGGCATTGCCGTGCCTCAGGTCGATGTAAAAGACCGTCACCAAGCGCGCACCGCCATGCCAGACCTGCTCTTCATACACAGTCTCGTCCGCTTTCCACCCGCGTTGGAGCGCCGTCAGCAGATGATCGCCGCCCGCATACTTTTGCGATGTGTCGCTCCAATACCGTTTGATGTCGGGGTAATCCGCGTGGAAGTTGGTGCTTTCGATCTCCATGACGATTATTCTCCTGTCGAAACTTTATATGACCCGAACATTATAAAGCAAGCTCATTAAAAGTGCGTGAAATCACAAACAAATTTCGATCAAGTGTGAGGATTGTAATAATCCTTTCTGCCATCATTACTCGTAGCACAACGAATATTTTCATGTCCTAATTTTCTAAGAAGCGACTTTACAAGTTCCGCTTAATTAAAACTTGATGGCTACCTAACGTCGCACTCATAAAGTCTCGTTATACCTAGCATAAGTCCGAACCGCTCTCGGCGGTACGGCTATTTTCACCAAAAAGGATGCAACATGGCACGGATCATCGTCATTGGCAGCGGTTTTGGAGGTCTCGGCGCTGCCATTCGACTCGCGGCACGCGGACACGACGTCGAACTGTTTGAGAAACGCGATAAGCTGGGCGGGCGCGCCTACGTCTACGAAATCAATGGGTTCAAGTTTGATGCGGGACCCACCGTCATCACCGCGCCGTTTATGTTCGACGACCTGTTCGCCGTCGCCGGACGCCGCCGTGAGGATTACGTCGAGTTTGCGCAGTGCGATCCGTTCTATCGCATTTTCAACCATGAAGGGCGGGCGTTCGATTACAACGCCGACGAGTCCTTCATCCTCGACCAGATTCGTCAGTGGAACCCGGACGACGCCGAGGGCTACCAGCGCTTCATGAAGACGACCAAAGCGATCTTCGAGAAGGGCTTTGTCGAACTGGCGGATAAGCCGTTCCTGCACTTCACCGACATGCTGAAGGTCGCGCCTGATCTGATCAAGATGCAGTCGTACATGAGCGTGTATGCCTACGTGTCGCAGTTCGTCAAAAACGAATTCCTGCGCCGCTGCTTCTCGTTCCATCCGCT
>JACSRG010000651.1 GCA_014879865.1 Anaerolinea sp. | reverse complement strand
GTCGGCAGCGTCAGATGTGTATAAGAGACAGGCATACCATTCCGTCCCGGTTTCACGCGCCAGCACGCAGACAATCGTGCCCTCGGTATAGCCGGTGAGGATCGCACCATTCGAGGCGGGTGTTTCGCGGACAATCGCATTCGGTACGATCACCCGGAAGTCCTGACATTCGGGGAGCGGAGTCGCGCTCGGTCGCGCCTGTACTGCCTCTTGAGTCGCCATCCGCGTGACGCGCACTGCCGTCGCCGAGCTGACGATCTGCGCGCGCTCGGTCGCTTCGACGACGCCGAGTCCGCCCGTGCGCATGAAGTTTGCCGTCCCCTGCATAATATAATACGCCCCGAAAATCAACGCGGCTCCGAACAGGAACGCGAAAATTCCCGGTAGGCGATTACGTGGTCGTTTGTAAGACAAGCGGCGTGGTTCTCCCTTATCTCAATCGAGGAGTGCTTGAATCCGCTGGATCAACTGCTGCCAGCCGTTCATTTTGGGGAAAAACTCGTCCGCCCCTGCCAAGCGCGCGTTTTCCCGCTCCTCGGCATTGTCGTATGCGGTCAGCATGATGATCGGGATTTGCCGGGTATGCGTCTGCGACTTCAAATGCTGGCAGACATCGTAGCCGCTCATGCCCACCATCCGCACATCGAGCAGAATTAGATCGGGGGGATCGGTGTTCACGCTGGTGATCGCCGCCGTGCCACTGTTGGCGTGCGAAATCCGGTAGCCGGAACGCGTCAGGACAGTTTGCAGCAGTTCCCGATTCAGAACGTCGTCGTCAACGATAAGGATGCGTTTACTCTGCATGGATGAATCCTCAGCGTAGGGGGGCGATCTTTATGATCGCCCCGATACTGATATTCTAATCCATATTGCGGATGACGGCGGTAGCAAATTCGCTCGTCTTGACCTCGACTGCGCCTTCCATCTGGCGGGCGAAGTCGTAGGTGACGATCTTCTGATCGAGCGTCTTCTCGTAAGCGCGGGTGATCAGGTCAGCCGCTTCGTTCCAGCCCATGTATTCCAGCATCATCACGCCGCTGAACAGCAGCGAACCGGGGTTCACCTTGTCGAGATTGGTGTACTTCGGCGCGGTGCCGTGCGTGGCTTCGAACAGGGCAACCTCATCGCCGATGTTTGCGCCGGGGGCGATGCCCACGCCGCCGACTTCCGCCGCAACCGCATCCGACAGGTAGTCGCCGTTGAGGTTGGGCGTCGCCAGCACGTCGAATTCCGACGGACGCAGCAGCAGTTTCTGGAAGATGATGTCCGCGATGCTGTCCTGAATCAGGATTTTGCCCGCCGGTACTTTGCCGCCGTGCTGCTTTTCGACCTCATCCCAAGTGATCGTCTCGTTCGGGAATTCGTCGCGCGCTAGTTCATAGCCCCACTTCATGAACGCGCCTTCGGTGAACTTCTGGATGTTGCCCTTATGCACCAGCGTGACGCTCTTGCGCTTGCGTTCGATGGCGTAGCGGATGGCAGCGCGGATCAAACGCTTGCTGCCGAATTCGCTGATCGGCTTAATGCCCAAGCCCGCGCCTTCGAAGAAGTTCGCGCCGAGTTCTTCGCGCAGGAACTTCGCCAGCTTCGCGTTTTCCGGCGAACCGGATTCGTACTCGATCCCCGCGTACACGTCTTCGGTATTCTCGCGGAAGATGACCACATCGACTTCATCCGGGCGCTTGAGCGGGCTGGGGACGCCGTCGTACCAGCGGACAGGACGCACGCATTGGTACAGGTCAAGCACCTGCCGCAGCGTCACGTTCAGGCTGCGGAAGCCTTCGCCGACGGGAGTCGTGAGCGGACCCTTGATGCCGACCTTGTATTCGCGCAGCGCGTCGAACGTTTCTTCGGGCATAAAGTTGCCGTCGTACAGATCAGCCGCCTTCTCGCCGCAGTAAATCTCCATCCACGCGACCTGACGCTTGCCATTGTAGGCTTTATCGACGGCGGCGTCCCAGATACGCTTGCTGGCGCGGGTGATGTCTGCCCCGATACCATCGCCTTCGATGAAGCACAGGATGGGATGATCAGGTACGTTAAGCTTGCCGTTTGACACGGTGACTTTTTCACCGGACGACGGCACGACGATCTTCTCGAACGTCATGAGAATGTCTCCTTGCAGATCGTGTTCATTGTGTAACATGGTTAACAGCGTGGGCATTATAACAATCTCTGGCGGCTTGTGCGACAGAAACGTGTTAGACTAAATTTGCGCTGAGAAAGGGGATTCGATGACCGGACTAGGCATTCTCGAAGTCGCTATTGGCTTGATTTTCACCTTCAGCCTGTTGAGTATCATCGCCACGACGATGAATACGATCATTGCGAACGTCTTCAAGACGCGCGCGCGCCACCTCAAACGCGGACTTGAAACGCTCATCAGCGACCCTGACATTCGCAAACAGTTTATGAGTCACCCCTTGATCAATCTCGTGCGCGAACAGCCCCGTAAACGCTCACGTTTCGAGGAGTGGCTGCGCTTCATCCCGAACCTGCTGCGCGGACGCCGCGCCGCCGAGGCGATGATGAGCGCGCAAATGGTCGCGCAGGAGACCGCCTCGCTGACGAAAGTAGACTGGATCGACCCGGACTTATTCTCGAAGGTGCTAACCGACATTCTGGCGGAGAAAGCCGCGCTGACGCTCTATATCCCGCTCAGCGATGCTGTGCAGATGGTGCTCACCGGGGCGGAACGCGCGCGCATGGAGCATCTGGTCGAACTGCTGCAAGCAGGGTCGTTCACACTGGACGAATTCCAACGTGAGATCTATCGCCTCGCCGACCCCGCAGATCGGGACGCGATGCAGCAGGCGCTCAATCAGGTCGATCAGCGGCGCAAGGCGCTCGAACTCAATCCGCACGAGGGCAGCCGCGTCATCCCGATTCTGGAAGGGCTGCGGCAGGTCAATGACCCGGCGTTCCGTAAGGCGATCAAGGTGCTGGTCGCATCGGCGCGGTCGCTGGAAGAGGCACAAAGCCAGCTCGAAACGTGGTTCGATCAGCGGATGCAGCAGCTTTCCGGCGTCTACAAACGCAACTTGACCATGTTTTCGCTGCTCATCGGCTTGTTCCTATCCGTTGTTCTGAACGCCGATACGCTGCAAATCGCCCGCACCCTGTTCGACGATCCGTCGCTGCGCGCGGCGCTGGTGGCGGCGGCGAATCAAGCCGTCGAAAGTGGGCAGCTTGAGCAGTTGATCCCGACTGCCACGCCAGAGCCGACCCTCACGCCGACCTTTGAGCCAACCAGTGAGGCGGGCGTACTTCCACCGGAGACGCCTGAACCATTGGCGGAAGAATTCAGCACGCAAAGCGCCGAAGGTGAACCTACGCCAACACCCGAAGACAACCCGCTGATCGACACGGCGGACGCGATCACGACGGTCAATGACGTGCTCAACCAGTTGTTGCAGCTTAATCTGCCGATTTCGTGGGAATACAGCCCGTTGACGTTCACCTGTTTTGTCGCAGAGGGCGAAACCCTCCCGCCCGCGTGCGACAATACGCGCAACCTGTGGCTGTATGTCCCCGGCAACACGCCGAATTGGTTTGGCTTGGTTTTGCGCAAGCTTCTCGGTATCGCACTGACGACGCTGGCGGTTGCGCAGGGCGCGCCGTTCTGGTTCGATCTGCTGAATCGTCTGGTGCGTGGGAACAAGTAGGAGGAACGATGGCTGCGCCTGATGAACGTTTTCCAAACGCACTGCTGATCGACCGGGGCGCGCGGTTTATCGCCGTCCAGTCAGGTGGATGGCTGCAAATGCGCGGCAACGGCTTGTTTGTCTTGACGAAGGATGAGATTTTCTTTGAGCGGTGGGTGCCGCGCCGGGAATATCGCGTTCCGGTAGCGTCGATCACGGGTATCGAGACGGTGCATCGCTTTCACGGCAAAGCGACCGGGGCGCGGATGTTGAAAGTCTCGTTCACGAATGCCGAAGGCAAGCCCGACGCCATTGCGTGGAATATGGGGCAAATCGACGCGGTCATCGAGCAACTGAACAAGTTGATCAAGCCAACATAATCTAAATGCTGCGTCCGGGGACGCCCCGTTGGGCGTCCCTACTCCTCGGTAGTTAATAGTTTTTACGGCGCGACGGCGCGCGCGCCCATTGCGCGCCCTTCGTCCAGCAGCGCCTTGACCGCTTCCGGCGCGCGTGCTTCGGCGTAGATGCGCAGCACGGGTTCCGTCCCGCTCGGACGGATCAGCAGCCACGAGTTATCCGCCATGTAGAACTTGATCCCGTCCATCGTATCGACGCGCACGACGCTTTCGCCGTTGAGTGTGGCGGGGGCGTTGTCTTGCAAGAACTTGACGATCTGCTTTTTCGGCTTCTGGTGCGCGAGATGTTCGTCAAGGCGGGCATAGTGCGCGGGACCGAATTCCGCTTGCAGACCGGCGACGATCTCGTGCAGCGGCGCGTTTTCGGTCGCCATGATCTCCAGCAGCATCAAGCCCATCAGGATGCCATCGCCTTCGGGGATGTGCCCTTTGATGCTGATGCCGCCGCTCTCCTCGCCGCCGATCAGGATATCGCGGTGCATCATCAGATCGCCAATGTGGTTGAAGCCGACGGGCGTTTCGTGGAGTGTCAGCCCATGCTTCTTGCAGATCGTGTCGATCATCAGCGTGGTTGAAACGGTCTTGACGACCTCACCGGTTTGCCCCTTGCGCTCGACCAAGTGCCGCAGGGACAGCGCCATGATGTGATGCGGGTCGATGAAGTTGCCGCGTGCATCGACCGCGCCAATGCGATCCGCGTCGCCATCCGTCGCTAGCCCAACATCCGCTTGGTTGCGCTGCACGGCGGCAACCAGTTCGTTGAGGTTCTTGAGGATCGGTTCGGGGTGAATGCCGCCGAAACCGGGGTTGAGCGCGCCGCGAATTTCGGTCACATGGCAGCGCGTGCGCGATAGAATGCTGGTGAACGCGCCGCGTCCCGCGCCCCACATCGCATCGGCGACGATGTTCAGTTCGCCTTCGGAGATTTTGTCGAGGTCGATCAGCGTGGCGAGGTGCTGGTAGTATGACCATGACGGGTCGAAGCGGCGGATCAAGCCCTGACCAAGCGCCTGCTCGTAGTCCATGATGTTCGGACCGCGTACCTCGCGTTCCATCAGCGTCAGGGCATCTTCGACGCGCGCGCACTCCTCGGAGGTCGCGCTGCCGCCATATGCCGCCTTGAGCTTGAAGCCGTTATAGCGCGGCGGGTTGTGGCTGGCGGTGATGACCACGCCTGCATTCGCGTTTTTCTCTTTCACATTGAAGGAAATCGCCGGGGTCGGCGCGTCGGTGCGCGTGAGCCATGCTACGATGCCATTTCCGGCGAGGACGCGCGCCGTCTCCATAGCGAAACGGTCGGAGAGGAAGCGGGTATCGTAGCCGACGACGACTTCCGGTGGCTGACTTCCCGTGTGGTTTTCGTTGACCGAATCTGCGACAGCTTGGGAAATCATACGAAGATTGGCGAACGTGAAGGTGTCGGCAATGACTGCGCGCCAACCGTCGGTACCGAATCGAATCATGGTGCAGTGTCCTTACTCTGGATGCAAAAAAGGACGCGCAAGTTTGGCTGCGCGTCCTAACGGCGGAAAAGCTATGTCCGATCCAGCCCGGTCTGCGCGAGGATTTCGTCAACGCGCTCGGACGTAAGATCGAGGTCGTTCAAAATACTGTAGGGGAGGCGGTGCTTACGAACGTACTCCGGCAGGATTTTGATGGTGTCGCGGATGTCATCCGGCGAGAGTTGATCCAAGCGGATCGCCGCCGATTCGAGGGTCGAACGGATTGAGGAAACGTCCTGATTATGCAGTGCAGCGGAGATCAAAATCCCCGGCGCGACCATGTCGGCATAGGTCAAATGCCGCCCGGAAATCATGCGCGGTTCGAGCGCGTAGGCGAAATACTGTTCGCTGCCTTCTTGCGGGCGAGTGTGACCAAGCTGATTGGTGATCTGCACTTCGATGCACAGCAGGTCGAGCAGGTTGCGCAGCGATTCGACGTTGCCGCGCCCGACGCCCGCCGCGATCTTGAATGCCTGCTGCGCGATGCCCGCCATGATCTTCGCCGCCCATTCGATGTAGCGCATTTCCTGCTTGTTCTTGTTGCGTTCGGCGGCGTAGCGCCAGTCGAGCAAGCCTGTCACGATGGTCAGCAGTTCGACGATAGCTGCGCCGCGATACTGCTGCGGCGCGGTGCGAATCACATCCCAGTCGATGTACAACCGCTCGGCAGGTCCCGTCGTCACATATTCGACCGAGCCTTCGGCGCGCATGGCGACAATCGGCGTGAAGAAACCATCCACGCTCAACGCGGTCGGCATGACGACGGCGGGCAGTCCTGTCCGAAAGCCGATGTATTTGGCGGCGTCTGCGACCATCCCTCCGCCGATGCCGTAGATCACTTCGACTTCAGCCGGGAGTTCGGCGGCAAGCCCGTCCAGATAGGAAGCTTCTACCCGTTCTGGCGCGGTTTGCACGACGATGGGCAGGCTGAGGAGTGAATTCACCGCTCGCCATGACCGCTCGCCCGCGAGGACTGCGGCAGGGCGTGGTTCTTCGATATCAACCAGATGGGTGATTTCAACCTGTGGCAGGGGGTATACTGTGGTCATTCGGCGCGCTCTCCATTAAGTGAGGGCAACTCTACATAATTCATGATGATACTCTTAAACGCTGTCTTTTCCAATGTACACGACACAATCGGTAATGCCCTTGAATGAAATGATAGGATAAGCCACAATTACAGTGCATTTACATTCATTACGGGAGTAAATACATGCGGATGTCTCTGCCGACAAATGACGCACTCACGGAGTTCAGCAGTCAAGTTCCGTGGACGGAGATCGAGCGCCAGAGGCGGCAGTTTAACCGCTTCTTTGAAACCCTACCCGCGAACGCGGAAACGCTCCCGCTGGATGCCTTGAGCGAAGCGATTGGTGTTCCGGTCACGCTGGAAAGACAGGGGGATACAGGTGACGGCAACGTGATTGTGTCGCACGTCGGTGGGCGCAAGATCGTGTTGGGCAGCGTGGTTAGCCAACGCTATCGCGCCGGACACTCCTTTGTCGAGAGTATCGTCCCGTACAACATGAATCCGAGCGTCAACCATACCAACGTCGCGGAAACCGAAGACTCGGTCACGCGGATGCGCGTGTTGGGTGCTGAAATCGAACTCGGCTTGGTGCACGAGGACGGCGGGTCGCCGAGCGAGGCGGAAGTCCAAAGCTTCATGAGCGCGTATTACAATCACGCGCTGCGCATCGGCATTTATCCCAAGCTGGATCGGGAAGCGTGCCAGTATCAGGTCGAAGCGCACATCGCGCCAAGCGTCGGCTACACGAAGACGCGCAACGCGCTCAACGGCATTTTGACCGCGCTGGCGCTGGCGGCAGCCGATACCCACCTGATGACGGCGGTCTATTCGTGTTACCCGACCGAATCCGATTTCAAGATGACCGACCACCCGAAGGTTCAGACGGCGGTTGACCTGATGCTCGAAGTCAACGGTTTGTTCCCCGACTATGGACGGCGTTTAGCGGAGGCACAAGCCCGCTATCACGTCGATCCGGCGACCTGCCACCATGTCAATATGTTCCGCAATCAGGGCTGCCACATCCATATCGACCTTGCGGGACGATCCGAGGCATTGGGCTTGCTGACGTTCTACACCGTGCTGAAAAGCGCGACGGCAGTCGCCAACTCGGCGGTGCTGAAGGGCTGCCCGTTCGTCAATGGGACATGCGACCCCGAACTGCTCGACGCGCGCGAATATGTCCGCTCGACGACGGTGACGGGACGCTATCTCGAACTGCCCCTCAGCCCGCACCTGATGACGATGGGACTGGATCAATACACTGATCTGCTCGTGCTGGAACGGGCGAATGCCACCGGACGCGCCATGATGTTCAATGACGATCTTGGACAGCCGATTTCGGTGATGCACAACCCGGTCGGGCGCATCCGCCCCGACCTGAGCACGTCGAAGCGCGTGTGTACGGTCGAAAGCACGGGGATGCCGACCAATATCAGCGCGTCACGCATGGCAGCGGTACTGACCGATTTCGAGTTCAGCCACGCGGTGATCGAGTCGTACTTCCGCCAACACGGTTGTGACCTGTCGGCGATGCACGAAGATAAGCTGATGTGGGATGTTCTTGGTCCGCTGCCGCTGGACTCGTTCATCGCGCAGCAGGATCAATCGGATCGGGTCGGCACGGACATGACGCTCACCACGCCGAGTGGTCGTCAGATGCGCCTGTCCGAGTTTTACGACATGAAGCGCCGCTTCATGCATCGCGCGTTGGAAGAGATTGACGAAGTCATGCCGCGTGACATCGACGAGGTGTATACCAGTCTTGAGCGGATGCTCGAACCGCTGAGTGGTCACGAAGCCAAGACGATCACCCAGTACATCAACGATCCCAAGCTGCGCAGCACGGGCAACTGGGGACGCATCCTGCGCGATGCCTTCATCGAGGCGGGCGGCACTCCCGGCGATCACTGCCCGGACGCCGTCTTGAGGGTCGTCCAGCAGACCCACGCGGCGCTGCACCAACGGTACGTACAAACATAGAGACGGAAGTTGAAAGTAGAAAGTAGAAAGTAAATGCCGCCGTGCACACTTACTTTCAACTTTTCACTTTCAACTTCTCTGGAGTGAACTTGGACTCGATCTCAGTCATCATCCCCGCTTATCGCAGTTCGGAGAGCCTGCCGCCGCTGATGGCGGAATTAGCGCGCGTGCTCCCCACACTGACCGATACCTACGAGGTGATCATCGTCAACGACGGCAGCCCGGATGGCGGCGCGACGTGGCGAGCGATCCAAACCCTGTCCGCGACGTATTCATGGGTGCATGGCATTCACTTGATGCGCAATTACGGTCAGCACAACGCGCTGCTGTGCGGCATCCGGCAGGCGCGCCATGACCTGATCGTGACGATGGACGACGATTTACAGCACCCGCCGACCGAGATCCCCAAACTGCTGACGCATCTGCGCGAGGGGAACTACGATGTCGTCTACGGCACGCCCGCGCACGAACAGCATGGCTTACTGCGCGATCTAGCGTCTCAGGTGACGAAGCTGGCGCTGCAAAGCAGCATGGGCGTGGATATTGCGCGCAAGGTGAGCGCGTTTCGCGTATTCCGTACACTGCTGCGCGGCGCATTCGAGAATTACAGCAGCCCGTACGTGTCGATTGACGTGCTGCTGACGTGGGGGACGACGCGCTTTAGCGCGGTTGTGGCACGGCATGAGGAGCGCACCATTGGCAAGTCTGGGTACACCCTCGCCAAGCTGATCCGGCACGCGCTCAATATGATCACCGGCTTTAGCACGCTGCCGCTGCAAGTCGCCAGCATCGTCGGTTTCCTGCTGGCGCTGTTCGGGATCCTCGTGCTGGTGTATGTGATCGGACGCTATTTGCTCATGGGTGCGGTGGTGCAGGGCTTCGCCTTCCTCGCGTCGATTGTCGCCATTTTCAGCGGTGCGCAGTTATTCGCTTTAGGCATTATGGGCGAATACTTGGCTCGAATTCACTTCCGCACGATGGATCGACCGGTGTATACGATCCGCGAACGCACGGAAGTTCACGAAAGCGTGCAAAAAGCGCATGACTGACCTCTGTCACCGATTGGACTGGGACTCTGACTTCTTCGGCTACACGGTTGGACGCGCCGACGTCAACCGGCTGACGTCTGAAGTCGTTGCGCACATGAATGACTGGTGCGCGCTGCACCAGATTGACTGCCTGTATTTTCTGGCAGACCCCGCGCACTACGAGACAACATGGCTGACGCAAGCCAACGGTTTCGTCTATGTCGATACGCGGGTCACACTGACCGCGACGCTGACCGACCCGGAAAATGTGTCCGATGTGCTGCCCGATTCGATTCGGGTGAGTCGGGTGGAGGATGTGCCTGCGCTCCAAGCAATTGCCCGATCCAGCCATCGCGATTCGCGCTTCTACTTCGATCCGGTCATCCCGGCGGCGCGCTGCGACGATCTGTTTGCGACGTGGATCGAGCGGAGCGTCACCGGGAAGTTCGCCGATGTGGTGCTGGTCGCCGATGTGGACGACGAGCCGGTCGGATACTGTGCGCTGCAAATCACCGAGCGCGGGGCGAAACTCGCGCTAATCGGTGTGAGTGCCGCAGCACGCGGTCAAGGCTTAGGGACGAAACTGGTGCGCGCCACACTCGATTGGTTCCGGCAGCATGGTTATCGCAAGGTCGAGGTGGTGACACAGGGACGCAACGTCGGCGCGCAGCGGTTGTACATCAAGCACGGTTTTCACCCGACCGAGACAAGCAACTGGTATCATCGCTGGTCGCCGGACATCCTCGCCCGATATAGCAAAGTGCGCACAGGCGGTTGAGAGCAAACATGCGGATCGTCTTGTTGTGTGCCACGCGGCGTGGTTATCGCGTGCTGGAACGGTTGATTGCGCTCCAGCCGGACGCCGATTTGATTGTGTTCAGCTTCCGTGAAGTCGCCCACGAACCGCCTTTCCTCGACGACATCAAGCACTTGGCGGAAAGTCACGGCGCGACCTTCTACGAGGCTCGGCAGGTCGGCGCGGCGCGCTGGCGCGAGTTCTGGGCGTCCACGCCGGTGGATTTGATGCTCACCGTAAGCTGGCGTTACATGATCCCGCCGGACATTTTCCGGCTGCCCAAGCGCGGGTCGTTTGTCTTTCACGACTCGCTTCTGCCCGCGTATCGCGGGTTCGCGCCGACCGTATGGGCGATCCTGAATGGCGAGACGCAAACCGGCGTCAGCCTGTTCGAGATCGCCGAAGAAGTAGACAGCGGCGCGCTGGTCGCGCAGCAGGCAGTTGCTATCGGCGCGGATGAGACCATCGCCGAGGTGATGGAGAAGGTCACGCAGGCTTATCTCGACGTGCTGACGGAATATCTGCCCGCGCTGCTGGATGGGTCAGCGCAGCGTACGCCACAGGACGAGACGCGGGCGACCTACACCTGCAAACGTCTCCCCGAGGACAACGTGATCGACTGGACAGCCCCGACAGACGTGATCTACAACTTGATTCGTGGGACGACAAATCCGTATCCGGGCGCGTTCACCACGCTGAGCGGTAGAAAGCTGATCATCTGGGCGGCGCAGCGGATCGCTTACCGTCCGTATGTCGGTCGCATCCCCGGACGGGTGATCGACGTGCGTCCCGGCGTCGGGACGGTGGTCTTAACTGGGGATGGCGCGCTCCTGCTGACTCAAGTACAGTGGGAAGGTGAGCCGCCCGTGACGGCAGACACGATTCTGAACAGCCTGTCGTGTACGCTCAATACATAGTTAAAAGTTGAAAGTAACCGATTCAACCACGGCTTTAAGTCTTGTTGATTGAATTAGGACGCGACGAACTGGTGCCGATCACTTTCACCTTTTAACTTTAAGCTTTCTTCTCCCAATTTTTCGCATGGAGACGCTTGTCATGACCACACCGATCACCATTCCGTTTAATAAACCTGCGATGATGGGCAATGAACTGACGTATATCGCGGACGCGGTGCGTGGTGGACACATCTCTGGCGATGGCGGATACACCAAGAAGTGCCACGCGCTGTTCGAGGACATGCTCGGTATTTCGAAGGCGCTGCTCACGCCGTCGTGCACGGCGGCACTCGAAATGGCGGCACTGCTGCTCGACTTCCAGCCGGGTGACGAGGTGATCATCCCCGATTTTACGTTCGTTTCGACGGTGAATGCGTTTGTGCTGCGCGGTGCGAAGCCGGTGTTCATCGACATTCGTCCCGATACGCTCAACATGGACGAAAGCAAGCTGGAAAGCCTGATCACCGCGCGCACGAAGGCGATTGTCCCGGTGCATTACGCGGGGGTCGGCTGCGAGATGGACGCGATCATGGCGATTGCGCGGCGGCATGGCATCGCCGTCGTCGAGGACAACGCACACGGCTTGTTCGGCAAGTATCGCGGGCAGTGGCTCGGCACCTTCGGCGCGCTGGCGACGCAGAGCTTCCACGAGACCAAGAACTTTACCTGCGGGGAGGGTGGGGCGCTGCTCATCAACGACCCGGCGCTGGTGGATCGAGCGGAGATCATCCGCGAGAAGGGCACGAATCGCAGCCGTTTCTTCCGGGGCATGGTCGATAAGTACACGTGGGTGGACATCGGTTCAAGCTACCTGCCGTCGGATGTGTTGGCGGCGTATCTCTACGCGCAGCTTGAAGCGCGTGACGAGGTACAGTCGCGGCGCGCGCGCATCTGGAATACGTATTGCGCACATCTTGGCGACTGGGCGGGCGCGCACGGCGTGACCCTGCCGACCGTGCCGGAACACACCGAGCAGCCGTATCATATGTTCTATCTGCTGCTGCCGTCGCTGGATGTGCGGCAGGCATTGATCGCGCATCTCAAGGCGCACGGCATTCTGGCGGTCTTTCACTATCTGCCGCTGCACCTCTCCGACATGGGACGGGCATTCGGCGGGCAGGTTGGCGACTGCCCCGTGACCGAGGATGTCAGCGACCGGCTGCTGCGGCTTCCGTTCTACAATGATTTAATGGAAGATGAGCAAATGCGTGTGATCCATGCACTCAATAGTTTTGAAGGCTGGTAATTTATGCTATAATGCAGGAAATTAGATGATGAATATCTGCAATTTAATGTTGTTACGGGAACTCAATTTAGTGTAACGTATCGAAAGGAATACGGAGGCGTACCAGCGTACGCCTATCACTCTATGGCAAAAACAAAACCGAAGCTCCGAATCATCCCAATGGGCGGGTGCGGGGAAATCGGGAAGAATATGACGCTGTTCGAATATGGACGTGATGCGTTCATCATCGATACCGGCGTGATGTTCCCCGCAAACGACATGCTCGGCGTCGACTACATCATCCCCGACTTCCGCTACCTCGTCGAAAAGAAAGACCTCATCATTCATGGCATCGTCTACACGCACGGTCACGAAGATCACACCGGAGCAGTGGCACACGTCATCGATCAACTGCGCAAAGTGCCGATCTACGCTACGCCGCTGACTTCAGCGCTGCTCGAAGTCAAGCTGCGCGATGCCCGCCTGCTCAACGAGACCACCATCAACACCTTCCAGCCCGGCGATACCATTCAAGTGGGACCGTTCAAGCTGGAAAGCTACCATGTAACGCACAGCATCCCCGACTGCGTGGGGTTCGGCATCGAAACACCGCACGGCTTGATCGTCTACAGCGGCGACTACAAGTTCGACAACACGCCGATTGACGGCAAGCGGACGGATTACGCCAAGCTGGCGGAATTTTCACGGCGCGGTGTGCTCATGCTGATGGGTGACAGCACCAATGCCGAGCGTCCCGGTTGGACGAAGTCGGAGATCGTAGTCAACGAAGCGTTTGACGACATCTTCCGCAACGCCAAAGGGCGCATCATCGTGGCGACGTTCGCCTCGCATATCTCGCGCATCCAGCAGGTTGCCAATCTCGCGCAGCGCTACGGGCGCAAGCTGGCGATTGCCGGTCATAGTATGCGCAAGAACGTCGAAACGGCGCTCAAAATCGGGCTGCTCAACATCCCTGACAGCACCATCATCGACCTTGAGCGGATCAGCGGTGTCCAACCGCACCAGATCGTCATCATGGCGACGGGGTCGCAGGGCGAACCGACGGCGGTCTTGGGGCGCTTGGCGACCGGACAGCATCGCTCGCTGGATGTGATGGAAGGCGACACGATTGTGCTGTCGTCGCACACCATCCCCGGCAACGAGGAGACGGTCAGCCGGACGATCAACCGCCTGTTCCAGCGCGGCGCAGACGTGATCTACGATCCGATTGCCGACGTGCATGTCTCCGGTCACGCTAATCAGGAAGAAATGCGCCTGCTGATGAGCCTGACCAATCCGAAGTTCTTCATGCCGATTCACGGCGAACTGCGCCATCTCAAAGCGAATGCACGGCTGGCGATGCAGTCCGGGATCAAGCCGGAAAACGTGTTTGTGGTCGAAAACGGGCAGGTAATCGAAGTAGATCGCTATGGCGCGCGGTTGACCAGCGAGCGCGTCCCCGGTGGCTACGTCTTCGTGGATGGCAGCGGCGTCGGCGATGTCGGCAAAGCAGTCATCCGGGATCGCGAAATCCTCGCGCGCGACGGTTTCATGATGGTGGTGATCAACGTAGATGGCGACGGCAGGTTGATCGGTGAGCCGGAGATCATCTCGCGCGGGTTCATCTACCTGAAGGACGCCGACCAACTGATCGACCAGATCAGGAGCACGGTCAATGAGGTGCTGACGAGCACGCGTCAGTTCCGCAACGGCAAGCGCCGCGAACGGATGCAGGAATCGCTGGGGCGGATGCTCTACAACGAGACCAAGCGCCGCCCGATGGTCTTCAGCGTCATCAACGAGCGCTAGTTCATATCACGGGACGGGCAGAAGCCCGTCCGTGCCTCAGGTCGTCGGATGTTCCAGATAGTTGGCGGCATACTCTCCTGACGGCGGCACAACCTGAATCACGTCGATCAGCACGCCGTTGGGGTCAACGGTGGCGAAATGCCGCTGCCCAAAATCCTCGGTGAGCAGTTCGCGTTCGAGCGGCAAACCCGTCTGGGTGATCAACCGTTCGTATTCCGCATCCACGTTCATCACCTCGAAATTGAGCAGCAGTCCGTCGATGGGCTGTTGATACGCCTTGACGACGGTATCATGATCGTGGGCGACAAATGCCAGTTCAAAGCGCCCATCCGTCGATTTCAGGCTGATGTACCAGTCATTCTCGAATACAACTCGAAAGCCAAAGTGGTTGACGTAGAAGTCACGCGTCAGCGCTAGCTTGTCCGACATGAGGACGGGGTAGAAACTGGTGAGTTGCATCTCATCGCTCCCTGTGCTACTTTTAGGATACATACAGTGTGTATGTATCACTATGATAGATACATACAGTCTGTATGTCAACTGGACAGCTATGAGAAGCTGATGAGGATGCTGGAATGGGAACAACAACCAAAGTGCAGCAGCGCGAAGCCACGACCGCGCGGCTGATCGAAATCGCACGGTCGGAGTTCACCGAAAAGGGGTATGCCAACGCCGCTACCGAAGAGATCGTGCGGTTAGCAGGTGTGACGCGCGGCGCACTTTATCATCATTTTGGCAGCAAAGAGGGGCTGTTTCACGCCGTGCTGGATCGTGTACAGCAGGACGTGGGCAGTCGGGTTGAGATGGCTGCCGATCAGCATTCGGACGCATGGGAACAACTGAAAGCCGGGTGCGCGGCGTTCTTGGAAGCCACGCGCGATCCGCAGGTTCAGCGAATCATGCTGGTCGATGCGCCTGCGGTGCTAGGGTGGTCGGCATGGCGGTCACTGGATGCTCAATACAGTATGAGTTCGCTGCGTGAAGGCTTACAGGCATTGATGACCGCCGGAGAACTCGCGCCGCTCCCGCTTGACGCCCTGACACATCTCTTGTCGGGCGCGATGAACGAGGCGGCGCTGTGGATCGCGCAGTCGGATCATCCGGCGGCGCTCGAAGAAGCGGTGATGACGCTGCATCACCTGCTCGACGCGCTGCGCCGCCAGTGATCCGGTTAAAGGACTAACGCCGCCACGGCAAGAAGATGCGCCGCAGCCAGCGACCGAGGATGCTCGTGCGCGTATCTGACCACGCTTGATCGGCGGTCTCGTTTTGCAGCGCCGCATCAGGCGCGCGCCGACCGTAGCGTTCGGAGGTGTACAGCCGCGTGATCGCGCTGACGGGTGGTTCGACGAACGGCAGTTCTTGGATCACCTGCTTGCCGCGTTCCTCCGGCGTTTGCTCCGGGGACGATCTGATTCCGATGATCGGGATGTAGCGTTCCAAGCGCGCATAGGCGCGTGAGATCGGGCTGAGTCCGCGCATCCCGCGCCATTCCCACCACCAGTACAGGAAGATCGCCAACCCCACCAGCAGCAGCACAAAGAAAATCGCGATCAGCGCGGCGGTGAGCGCCGGGATCAGGAACGAGAGCGGCGACCGCGTTTGCGGGCGCACCGGCGGCGGCTCGGTCGGGATGATGACGGGCGTAGGCGTCGGACTCGGCGTCAACGTCGGCGTGAGCGTCGGCGGAAGCTGCTGCGACTGCACGTCGGTCGGCGGCACGTCGAGCGGCGCTTCCGGCGTGAAGGTCGGGGTCGGCGTGGGCGTCAACGTCGGGGTGCGCGTCGGCGCGAGAGTCGGCTGCTGAACGGGCGGCGGCGTGTCGTTGCTGCGGATGTTCGGCGCTTGCGCGGCGGTCGGCTCGAATTCGACCCACCCGTAACCGGGGAAGTAGACTTCGACCCACGTGTGCGCGTCTTTCTCGCGCACGACGTAGGCATTTTCGCCCTCATTCCACTCGCCCTGCGCGAAGCCCGCCGCCATACGCGCCGGGATGCCCATCGTGCGCAGCATGACGACCATCGCCGAGGCGTAGTAGTTGCAGTAGCCCTGTCGCAGATCGAACAGCACCCAATCGACCGCGTCTTGTCCGGTCGGCGGCAGCGGGATCGTCTCGCTGTAGTAGATGTTCGAGCGCAGCCACAGCTCGATGGCTTTGGCGCGATCATACGGCGTTACTGCGCCCGCCTCGTTGACGATCTGCTGGGCAAGCTGCAAAGTGCGCCCGGTCACGCTGGGGATGTACGAATTGTACGTCTCCGTGACCCAGCTTGGATAATTCGTCCCCGCCTGCCGCAGTTGATCGGCGCTGGCATTGCTCATCAGGCTGGTGGCGGTGTAGGTTTCGCCTTGATACATCACGCGCATCGGGCGAATCACCGAGATGACCATGCTTTGATCCGGCGAGTTTTCGGGCGCGGTGTAGCTCAAATCGGTGCGCGTCGGCAGATCGACGCGGAGCGGCTGCGGCGCGGCGTAGATCAAGCGAGAGGCGTTCAAGCCCATCGTGAATACCTGCTGGACGGGGACGCGCGCGCCGGGATAATACTGCTCGTGCAGAATTTCGAGCGGCGACTCGGGATCGGTCAAGCGGATGTCCGCGCCGGATGTCCAGCGCCCGCTGTCGTAGTTGTCGAAGGTGCGTGACCGCCAGTAGTAGCGGCGTCCCTGCGGCGCGCTGACCAAGAAGACGACGCTGTCGCTCAGGCGGATCGCGCCGCCGAGCGTGAGCGAGTCGCTGCCGTAGTAGTCGGTGGTCGAAGGTCCCTGCGTTTCGGCAGACGTAAACAGCCGATTCCACAATTCGCTGAACTGCATCAGCGGGTCGTTTTGCAGAAATTCCTGAAAGCGATCCAGCCGTTCCTGAATATCGCTCGACGGGATGATCCACGCGGCGGTCAAAATCACCAGCGCCAGCACCGCGCCGACCCGGAAGAACGTCTTGCGCATCTTGCGCGAGAAGCGAATGCCGTTGAGATACCAGTCCCATTCGCGGGCGTCCAAGTTCGAGCGGATGATCAGCAGCAGGCACAGGAAGACGAAGAACAGCAGGTAGCCGTCGAGGTTGTTCGTCCCGGTGTAGTAGACGCTGTTGGTCAGCAGGATGAGCGCGGGCGGCAGAATCGCGCGCCACACGCGATCCACGCGGAACAAGTGCCACGCGAGGTTGTAGCCCAGAAACCAGAATAGGCTGGAAACCAGCAGCGTGAAGACCAGATCATCTTGATTGATGCCGCCGGACGATGCGTCGATCAGCCATGTGATCAGGCGAGTGAACACGTTGGGGATGCCCCGACCCAACCCGGACTGGTCGTTGAACGCGGCGATCAACATGACGAAGCATGCGCCATAGATGCCGCTGATGATCAAGCCGACCAGTTCATTGTAATGGCTGCGCGCCAGCAAAAAGCCGAAGAACACGCTGAGCAGCAGCACGGGGATGAGCGTGCGGAGGTCGAGGGGCCAGCCTGCCGCCGACAGCGACAGAGCAGGCATGAGCAGCAGCAGCAGCGCGATCACCAGCGCGGTGATGTCCCCTTGCGCGAAATAAGTCTGCCACATCTGCGAGAGGCGGCGCAGAAAACGCGGCGGAGTAATCCGTCGTGCGAGTGTCGTCATCCGAACCCGAGTGTCCCAATAGCAATACGCTAGGGTTCATTGTAATGGCGGGATCGGGTGGTGACAACCCACGCCTCACCGCCGATTCACCCTACGTTCATCCCAACGAACCTCACCCC
>JACSRG010000315.1 GCA_014879865.1 Anaerolinea sp. | reverse complement strand
GGTGTCGAACGTCTGGCTGTCCATGATGTCCAGCAGGGTGTTGAAGTCGATGGTCTGGAAGTCAACGCGGATACCGATTTGCGCCAACTGATCCTGAACCAGCGTGCCGATAGCTTCGCGGCGGGTGTTGCCTTCGTTGGTGTACAGCGTGAACGCCATTTCCGCGCCGTCTTCAGCGTAGAGTGCGCCCTGAGCAACGCGCGGGGTCGCCGGATCGCTGTCTGCATCAACCCAGCCAGCTTCGTCGAGCATCGCGGCGGCGGCTTCGGGGTCAAACGGAATCGGCGCGAGGTCGTCCGCATACGCCCACGAGGCGGGGATGAGGAACGAGGTCATGCGCGAGCCTTCATTGAACACGGCGGCGGAGATGATCGAGTCGACATCGACCGCGCGAGCAATCGCTTGGCGGACGCGGACATCACCGAAGATCGGGTGGTGACCCTGATCAATCGGGTTGCCGGCTTCGTCGAACGCGTTCTGCGGGTTGTTCGGGTCGGCGAGGTTCATCGCCAGATAATCCCACGCGTTGCCGGGATAGCTGAAGACGGTGGCGCTGCTGTTGCGGATGTCCTGACGGCGCGAAACCGCGGGACCATCGATGACGTTCAGTTCGCCAGCGAGGAACTGTTCGACCATAACGGTTTGATCCGGAACGGTGCGATAGATGAAGCCTTCGGGCGAAACGTAGCCGAGTTCAGTGTCAACCGCCGGGTAAGTCGGGTCGGCAACGAGGCTGACCTGTTCGCCGGGGCGGAATTCGCTGAACGTGAGAGGACCACGCGTGACCGTCGGGGCGAGGTTGAACGCATCGTCCGCGAGGGCGGAGAAGTCGCTCGTCAAGACGTGGGACGGCGCGGGGACAATCGACGCCGCATAGCTGAGGGCGGTGCATTCCGGCGACGCCATCGTCACGACGACGGTGTATTCATCGGGAGCCTGAACGTCGACGACACCGGTCGCGCCGGTCGGGTCGATGATGTAGCTGGCGGGGACGTCAACGATACCTTCGGCACCAGCCTGAATCGCTGCCCACGAGTACATAATGTCCGCCGAGGTGATCGGCGTACCATCGCTCCACGTCATATCCTGACGCAGGGTGAAGGTGTAGGTCAGACCGTCTTCGCTGATTTCCCAGCTTTCGGCGAGCGAGTTCGGCTGCGCGGGGGCGAGGACAGCGGCGGCGGGATCGGCACCGATGAAGTTCGGGAACATGAAACCGATAACGCGCGAGCTTGCAGTGTCGCTCGACAGAATCGGGTTCATCGTCGCCACGTCAGCGCTGATGTTCCCTTCAATGATGATGCCACCCTGCCCAGTCTCCTGAGCCATGACCGGGACGAGCGCGCCGAGCAGCGCGACCGCAACCGCGATCAACAACAACTTACGGAAAAGCTTCATTTGTTTGTCACTCCTTCTAAAGAGGTCAACCTGTATTGCGCGAACCAACTGGTCACTCGCATGTACTTCGTCCACACTTAGTACACACTCCTGTCCAATATGGTTCAAAACACTGAGGGGATTTCCCACACACGTAGTGTAGCAAGGACATCAAGATATTTCCAGAAATTTGTGCAAAGAAAATTAAAAACCCTCGATGATTTTTGTCATCAAGGGTTTTTTGGCTGTCGGGGTAACGGGACTTGAACCCATGACCTCTTGCACCCCATGCAAGCGCGCTACCAAGCTGCGCCATACCCCGAGGTCAGCAACAAACATGAGTATAGAGGAACAGGCGACGAGTTTCAAGTGGCAAGTGAGTTTTTGATAGACGCTCCCTACGCGCTTATACTATCCGGTGAATGTTAGTTTAAGGACAGACGATGGAGATTAAACTCACGGCGCTTGCGTCGTGCGCGGGTTGAGCCGCTAAACTCGCTCCGGGCGAGTTGGCACAGGTTCTGTCGCCGCTAAAAGGGATTTTCCCAATTGAAAACTATCCCGCGCTCATTGTCGGCTTGGAACAACCGGACGATGCTGCGGTGTATCGCCTCAACGCAGAACAGGCGGTGATCTCGACGGTCGATTTCTTCCCGCCCGTCGTCGATGATCCGTACCAGTTCGGCGCGATTGCGGCTGCCAACGCGCTGAGCGACATTTATGCCATGGGCGGCGACCCGCTGTTCGCGGTCAATTTGGTCGCGTACCCTGACGGCTACGGCATGGAGATACTCACCGAGATTTTGCGCGGCGGTGCGGAAAAGGTGCGCGAAGCAGGCGCGGTGATCGCCGGAGGGCATACTGTCACCGACCGGGAGCCGAAGTACGGGCTTGCGGTGACCGGCATCGTCCACCCGGACAAAATTCGGGCGAAAGGCGGCGCGCAGCCCGGCGACAAACTGATTTTGACGAAGGCGCTCGGTACTGGGACGATCACGACTGCTTTGAAGCAGGACTTGGCAGCGCCGGAACACGTCGCGGCAGCGGTTGCCAGCATGATGCACCTCAACCGGACGGCGGCGCGCTTGGCGGGGCAGTTCGGCGTCCACGCGCTGACTGACATCACCGGCTACAGCTTGATCGGACACGCGCACGAGATGGCGCATTTGAGCAATGCCCGTCTGCGCATCGACTACAGCGCGCTGCCGTGGCTCGATGGCGCGCACCTCTATGGTCAGCAGGGGATTTTCCCCGGTGGACTGGGGCGAAACTTAGATTATTACGGTCAATGGGTGACATTTGAACGCACATTGGAGACCTATCAACAGGATTTGCTCTACGACCCGCAAACGTCGGGCGGTTTATTGATGAGTGTGGCGGCGTCAGACGCGCTCCCGCTGCTCGACAGCTTATTGACGGCGGGAGAACGTGCCGCCGTGATCGGCGAAGTCGTGCCGGGGGAAGGAGAAATCGTAATCGCATGACCACCAACCGAGCGTATGGCAGGACGCATGACGTGTATATTGTCCGCAAGGGCGGTAACGACACCTATGTCATGGGCGGGATTGCGCAGGATGGCTCGAAGTGGACGCGTGTGCTGACCACCCGCGCCGCGCAAATGCTGTGGTTTCATCTCGCCCGGCATTTGTTTCCTTCCGACGCCGACGATGTCACCTCGATTCTGCCGACCGCCGGGATGCGAGGCATTGACCTCCCCTCGATTACGCAGCACGCCGTGATACAGGCGCTCGATCACGCTACTATTGAAGTTATCGGCTATACGAGCGCCGGCACATGGACAGCCGATCTGGCACATGACGAAATCCAACGCTTCTGGGAATCCCTCGATCAGGCGATGAATACATGACAACTTATCCAGCACCCGTACCGAAACCCGCCACCGCAGGCGCGCCACAATCCGTAATCGCCATCACCGCGCAAGCCTATGTCAACATCCGCAACGGTCCCGGTACCCAGTACCGCGATATTGGCGATCTACGCAAATATTCTTTGTGCGCCGTGTATCCTAATACGCGTACCCGTGATGGGTGGGTGTGGATCGAGCAGTTCAGCATCGGCGGATGGGTGCTCGGCACGCTCGTGACGTTTGAGCCGGTGACCGCGCCGCCGCCGATCCCGCCGCAGCAGGTGACGCCGTATCGCAACAAGGTTGCGGTGTGGCACTGGCGCGGCGATTCCGTACCCGAAAACAGCATCGAGGAGTTCGCGCAGAACCTCCGGCGCAACGCCCCGAATGTGAGTCAGGTGTGGGTCAAGATCAGCGACTACACCCGCGAGGCGGGCGCGCAGTGGATGGGCTACTGGGACAATAAGCGGGCGCTCGCGATTGACGGCGTTGCCAGTATTGATCGCTGGGTGCAGGTCTTGACGCAGTACGGGTTGGAATTCCACGCGTGGGCGGTGCCGCGCGGCGCGGATACCGAAGCCGAAGCGCGCCTGCTCATCCAAGCGTGTACGCGGGCGAACGTCAAGTCGCTGATTCTCGACGTCGAACCCTACGCGGGGTTCTGGCTTGGAACGCGCGAAGCCGTCCGCGCGCTGATGGCGCGATTGCGCCGGGGTATCCCGCCGACGTTCCACATCGGCATGTGTGTCGATCCGCGTTCACGGCATTACAATTCGATCTATCCGCTCGAATGGCAGCCGTTTGTCAACAGCGTTCACCCGATGGTCTACTGGGAGACGATGCGCCGCACGCCGGAAGATGTGCTAAAAGAGACGTTCGAGGTCTGGGGCAGCTACGGTAAGCCGATCATCCCCGCGCTGCAAGCGGATGCACCGGCGGATAGTATGCGCGCGGCGCACACGTTGGCGACTCAGCGCCATAACGTGCAGGGGTTGAGCTGGTGGCGCATCGGTGTCATCAGTCAGTGGTCGGTCATCAACACGCCGATCCAGCCGAATACCCAACCCCCGCCGCCCGGCACAGTCTACGGACCGGAGCAGATGATCAAGCCGACCGACAGCCGCTTTCAGCGCTTCTCGTACACCGGCAAGGATGAACTGATCCCCTTCGATGGGACGTGGGGCTGGACATCGTTCTATAAGGCGACGGAAACCCGCACGAGCAAGATGGTCGGGCGCTGGACGCCGGAAATCACCACGTCAGACAAATACGAGATCGCCGTATTTGTCCCGGCACGCCACGCGACGACCAAGAACGCGCGCTTCAAGCTGCATGGTGTCAAAGGCACAGGGACGGAACTGCTCATCACCGTCGATCAGTCGCAGTACCGCAACCAATGGGTGACGCTCGGCGTCTTCGACCTCGACAAGACGACGGCGAATGCCGGTACGATCTTCCTGAATGACCTGACGGGGGAAATCGGCAAAGAGATCGCCTTCGACGCGATCCGCTGGCGGCGCGTGATTCAGCTCGACGGCGACACCATCCCCGAAGGCTTCGCCGATGGCTACGATCAACCGATGGGGACAGAGGCGGAACGGCGCGGCAAGGCAGTCTGGGGCGGCAAATGGCTGGACGCCAGTCCATTCGGACGGCTGTACTTCATCGGCACGCCGAACGAGGCGTATCACACCGGTGCGGATTTGAATCTTCCCGGCGACGCCGACGCTCATTCGACGGTCTATGCGGCTGCCAGCGGCATTGTGACCTTCGCCAATTCGCTGCCCGTCTGGGGCTACACGATCATCATCCGGCATGATCCGCTGCCGAACTCAACGCAGGTGATGTATTCGCGCTCGGCGCATCTGGAAGTGATGTACGTCGAGCCGGGACAGCGCGTCAAACGCGGCGACCCGATTGGCAAGATCGGCAATGCATTCGGACGATGGGCGTATCACCTGCATTTCGATCTCAGCCCGACGACGATTCTGGAGACGAATCCCGCGCATTGGCCCGGTACAAACCGCACCGCGACCTTCGCCAACTACGTCGATCCCAAAGAATTCATCACCGCGAATCGACCGAAGTGAGTAGAAGCAGAGAGCGTTTAGCAGTTAGCTGTTAGCAAATGCGATTTTAGCTAACGGCTAACTGCCAATGGCTAACTGCTGTCAGAAGAGTCCCCAGTCGTCGGCTGCGCCTTCTTCCATCATGGTCGGGTCCCACATCTCCATCCCCATTTCGATGGTGGTCGGTACGCCGGAGTATTCCTGCGCGGTGCGGCGCGCCTGCTCAAGGAGCTGCGGGGCGTAGGGGCAAAATGGGGTGGTCATGATCATCTTGAGGTGACAATGCTTGTCATCCAGCTCGACATCGCGTACCAAGCCGAGTTCGATGATGTTCATGCCAATTTCAGGATCAACCACCACGCGAAGATGTTCGCGCAGACCTTCTTCTGTTTTCATCGTTGGCTGTGTCATATCACTTCCCTTGCTTCACTGAATGCGGTGATCGTAGCATAGGGGTTTTTCTAAGTCAATTTTTATAATAGGTATCATAAAAATGTTGACTTCAAGCGGCGCGATTGGTATACTTGCCTGACTTGTTCTACTCTAGGTATAGAGTAAATTTAACTGCTGTTGATCTTAGCGGAGGAATCGCCGGAATGGGCGCAGCACTGGAAATTCGGAACCTACACGTCTCAGTTGAAGAAAAACCCATCCTTCGGGGTGTGAATTTGACCGTCAAGCAAGGCGAAGTCCACGCGCTTATGGGTCCCAACGGATCGGGCAAATCGACACTCGCAAACGTGCTGCTCGGTAATCCCGCCTATGAAGTCACCGCAGGGCAGATCATTTTCGACGGGCAAGACCTGCTCGATATGGAGGCGGACGAACGCAGCCGCGCCGGTCTGTTCCTTGCCTTCCAGTATCCCGTCTCGATCCCCGGTGTGACGCTGGCGAACTTTCTGCGGTTGGCAATCAATGCGCGCATGAAAGCGGCTGATCCCGACAGCAAGGGGATTTCCGTCTCCGATTTCCGCAAGCTGATGCGCGCCAAGATGGATGGGCTGCACATGGATCACAGTTTCGCGGGGCGCTACCTTAACGAAGGGTTCAGCGGCGGCGAAAAGAAGCGCGCCGAAATCCTGCAAATGGCAGTGTTGAACCCGAAGATCGCCATCCTTGACGAAACCGACTCCGGCTTGGACATCGACGCGCTGCGCGTCGTTTCTGAAGGTGTCGCCAGCCTGCGCGGTCCTGACCTCGGCGTACTGGTGATCACGCACTACCAGCGCATTCTCAACTACATCAAGCCCGATTACGTCCATATCATGTATCAGGGGCGGATCGTGGAGAGCGGCGGTGCGGATTTGGCACTGCGCCTCGAAGAGACCGGTTACGACTGGGTGCGCGAAAAGTTCGGCGTTAGCGAGGAATAGGGAGAGAGTCGATGACCGACTTGATTGAAAGCGATAAGCAGCTTACCGCCGAAGAAGCGGCGCTAAAAGATGTGCGCGGCTCGTATGAAGAGAAGTACGGCTTCCGTGACCCGGAAAAGTACGCCTTCAAGAGCCAGCGCGGACTGAATGCCGACATCGTGCGGCAGATCAGCCAGATGAAGAATGAACCGGCGTGGATGACCGAATACCGCCTCAAGGCGTATGAATTGTTCGTCGCCAAGCCGATGCCGAACTGGGGCGCTGACCTCAGCGGGATCGACTTCGACAACATCTTCTACTTCGTGCGCGCCTCCGAAGGGCAGGGCAAGGACTGGGACGAAGTGCCGGAAGACATCAAGCGGACGTTTGACCGCTTGGGCATTCCCGAAGCCGAGCAGAAGTATCTGCAAGGTGTGACGGCGCAGTATGAGTCGGAAGTGGTGTATCACAGCATCCGCAAAGACCTCGAAAGCAAGGGTGTGATCTTCACCGACATGGACTCGGCGCTGCGCGATTATCCCGATCTCGTGCGCGAGTATTTCGGCACAGTCATCCCCTCGGCAGATAACAAGTTCGCCGCGCTGAACAGCGCCGTGTGGTCGGGTGGGTCGTTCGTCTACGTGCCGAAGGGCGTGCATGTCGAAATGCCGCTGCAAGCCTACTTCCGCATCAACACACAGAACATGGGGCAGTTCGAGCGCACCCTGATCATCGTCGAAGAGGGCGGGTACGTCCACTACGTCGAAGGCTGCACCGCGCCGATTTACAGTTCGGACAGCCTGCACAGCGCAGTCGTCGAAATCATCATCAAGGATGGGGGGCGCTGCCGTTACACGACCATCCAGAACTGGTCGAACAACGTTTACAACCTCGTGACCAAGCGCGCCGTTGCCAAGAAGAACGCCACGATGGAATGGGTCGATGGTAACCTCGGCAGCAAGGTGACGATGAAGTACCCCGCCGTGATCCTCGAAGGCGAAGGCGCACACGGCGAAGTTCTCTCGATTGCCTTTGCGGGGCACGGGCAGCATCAGGATGCGGGCGCGAAAATCACGCATCTCGCGCCGAACACCACCAGCCAGATCATCAGCAAATCGATCAGCCGGGATGGTGGACGCGCCAGCTATCGCGGTCTGCTTAAGATCGTCGAAGGCGCGGACAACGTCAAGAGCAATGTGGTGTGCGACGCGCTCCTGCTCGATGATCGCAGTCGCTCGGATACGTATCCCACGATTGAATGCGATGCCCGCAACGTGACGATGGGGCATGAGGCGTCGGTCAGCCGGGTGGGTGAGGATCAGCTTTTCTACGCCATGTCGCGTGGGATGAGCGAAGACGAAGCCAATGCGATGATCGTCAACGGCTTCATCGAGCCGCTGGTGAAAGAGCTCCCTATGGAGTACGCGCTCGAAATGAACCGCCTGATCCAGATTCAGCTTGAAGGATCAATCGGTTAGGTACGACAACTCCCGTAGGGACGTGAAAAATCGCGTCCCTACGGCGAACTGATGATAATTCCGCACTCCTCTTGAGGTGAACTAGATGACAACCGCAGTACGACGCCGCTCTGCCGCGCCGGAAACGCCGGTCTTCACGCCGGCGGACATCGAGGCATTGAGCGCCGCGAATCACGAACCCGTGTGGCTGCTTGAAAGCCGCCGCGCAGCGTGGGAACTGTACGAAACGATGCCTATGCCGGGGCGCGACAGCGAAGAATGGCGGCGCACCGATTATCGCAGCATCCGCTGGGATCAAGCCCGGTTGATTGATAATGCATCCGCCTCCCTGAGCGTTGTGCCGCAGGACAGCCGCGAACCGCTGATCGGCGACCGTCAGGGCGGTACGCTGATCTTTGTCGATGATAAGGTCGTGCATTACGAATTGGCGGACGAACTGCGCGCGCAGGGCGTGGTCTTCACCGATTTGCGCTCTGCCTGCCGCGATCACGCCGATCTCGTCCGCGAACGTCTGATGACACAGGCGGTCAAGCCGAGCGATGGCAAATTCGCCGCGCTTCATGCCGCCTTGTGGACACACGGTGTCTTCCTCTATGTGCCGCGCGGCAAAATGGTCGAACTGCCGCTGCATGTTGTCATGTACAACACGCAGCCGGGCGCGACGCTCGGACATGTTCTCGCCGTGCTGGACGAGGCGGCGAGCGCGACTATGCTGGTCGATTACCTCTCGCCGGAAGGGCAGGCGCAGTCCGCCTACATCGGCGCGACCGAACTGCTCGTCGGTGCATCGGCGAATCTGCGCTATGTCGGCTTGCAGGACTGGAACCGCGAAACCTATGAGTTCAGCCACCAGCGCGCGCGGGTCGAACGCGACGCGACGCTCGACTGGGTGATCGGCACGATGGGCGGCAAGCTTGTCAAAACGTTTGTCGAAGTCGAGCTGGACGGCTATGCGGCGCAGGGACGGGTTTCCGGCATGTTCTTCGCCGATGGTATCCAGATGTTTGACCATGACACGCAGCAGAACCACAATGCGCCGATGACGAAATCCGACCTGCTGTTCAAGGGCGCGGCGAAAGACGATGCCCGCTCGCTCTGGCAGGGGATGATCAAGGCGCAGCCGAAGATGCAGAAGATCGACGGTTTTCAGGCGAGCCGTAACCTCGTGCTGAGTCCTGATGCGCGCATGGACGCGATCCCCGGCTTGGAGATCGAGGCGGATGACGTGCGCTGCACGCACGCGGCAACCTTCGGCACGCTGGAGGAAGCGCCGGTCTTCTACCTGATGAGTCGCGGTATTCCGCGTCCGCAAGCCGAGCTGATGGTGACCGAAGGGTTCTTCGAGGAACTGCTCGAACGCATCCCATTTGAGCGCGTGCAGGATCGCCTGCGGGCGGCGCTCGAAGCCAAGATCGTCGGCGCGAACAGACTCGAATAACCGCAGCGTCCGCAGAGAAATGATCAATGTCATCTGCGGGTACATGGTATCGACAGGTAAAATGGGGCGCGTTGCGGCAAGCTGGCGAACGCGCCCTTTTTGCTAGGAGCAATTATGACCTCAAACACAGTGCCTTATGATGTCGAAGCAGTCCGGGCAGATTTTCCGATCTTGCAGCAGGAACATCACGCGGGCGTGCCGCTAATCTACTTGGACAATGCCGCCAGCAGTCAGAAGCCGCGCCAAGTGATCGACGCCATCGACGATTACTACCGCCGCTACAATGCCAATGTGCATCGTGGTATCCACAAATTGAGCGAAGCCGCCACCGCCGCGTATGAAGAAGCGCGCATCAAGGTCAAGCGGTTCATCAATGCCGCGAACAAGCGCGAAGTGATTTACGTGCGCGGCACAACCGAGGGAATCAACCTCGTCGCGCAGACGTGGGGCAGGGCGAACCTCACAGTGGGCGATGTCGTCGTGCTGACGCAGATGGAACACCACTCAAACATTGTCCCGTGGCAGATGCTTGCGGCGGAAAAGGGCTTCACGATCCAGTATGTCCCCGTGCTGCCTGATGGCACGCTCGACATGGACGCCTACGCCGCGCTGCTGCGCGATCATCCGGTCAAGTTGGTCGGCGTGATGCACGTCTCGAATGTCTTGGGCACGGTCAACCCCGTGCAGGACATGGCGCGTATGGCGCACGACGCCGGAGCGCTGATCCTCGTGGATGGCGCGCAAGCCGTCCCCCATCTCCCGGTTGATGTGCAGGCGCTCGACGCCGATTTCTACACCTTCAGCGGACACAAAATGCTCGCGCCGACCGGGAGCGGTATCCTGTACGGCAAGCGCGATTTGCTCGAAGCCATGCCCCCTTGGATGGGCGGCGGCGATATGATCAGCCGCGTGACGCTGACAGGCAGCACATGGAACGAACTGCCGTACAAGTTTGAGGCGGGCACACCCTCGGTCGCCGAAGGGATCGGCTTGGGCGCAGCGGTCGATTACCTGAACAGCCTCGGCATGGATAACATCCACGCTTACGAGCAGGCGATCACGGGCTATGCGCTCGAACGGCTGGCAGAAGTCCCCGGCGTGACGGTCTACGGACCCGAAGCGGCGAACAAGGGCGCGGTTGCCGCCTTCACACTTGCAGGAATCCACGCGCACGATGTCGCGCAGGTGCTGGACAGCGCCGGGATCGCCGTACGCGCCGGGCATCACTGCGCCATGCCGCTGCACGAGTGCTTAAGCCTTCAGGCAACCGCGCGCGCAAGTTTCTATCTGTATAATACATATGCCGAAGTCGATGCACTGATCGACGGGCTGTATACGGTCAAGCGCACGTTTGCCGGAGCATGAGTAAGGGGATCATGATGAACGATATGTACCGCGAGAACATCCTCGATCATGGGATGAATCCGCGCAACCGGGGAATACTTGACCCGGCAGAGGTCGATTACGAGGCGCACAATCCGCTGTGCGGGGATCGGCTGCGGCTGACGCTGCGTGTGGACGAGAACAACCGTGTGGTCGAAGTCGGTTGGGATGGCAGCGGTTGCGCGATCAGCCAAGCGGCAGCCTCCATGCTTGGCGAGGAGATCATCGGCAAGACGATTGACGAAATCCGCGAAATCAATAAGGAAGAGATTTTCGACATGCTCGGCATTCCGCTGTCGCCCAACCGGATCAAGTGCGCGCTGCTGTCGCTGCAAGTGCTGAAAACCGGGTTGTACGGCGTCGCTGAGTGGCGCAAACACGAGGATGAAGAGTGAGCGTAACCATTGACTGGATCACGGTCGCGGCGGAAAACGAAATCCCCCCCGGTGAACGCTTGATTGTCGAAATCGGACGGGATTGGGTCGTGATCTTCAACGTAGACGGTGAGTTTTACGCGCTGGAAGATCGCTGTTCGCATGAGGATGTGCCGCTCTCCGAAGGCGCATTGATCGACTGCACGATTGAGTGCCACAAGCACGGCGCGACCTTCGACATTACGACCGGTCAGCATCTATCACCGCCTGCCGTCGCGCCCGTGAAGAAGTTCCCGGTGCGTCTCGAGGACGGCGTGGTGCAAATCGGCAAGGTCAAGCGGTAGCGCGTTGATGGAGTCGAGGCATGACACGCTCCCGATCTGGTGGCGGCTGGTGCGCTTCGGCTTTCGCCTGCTCTATAACGAGATGGCGTGGACATATGACCTCGTCAGTTGGGTTGTCTCGCTCGGCGCGTGGCGCTGTTGGGGTCGGGCTGCGCTCAAGCACATCCCGTCCGAAGGCGCGATCCTCGAATTGGCGCATGGCACGGGCAACCTTCAGCTTGATCTGCACGCTGCGGGACGTCCGGTCATCGGCTTTGACCTATCCGCCGCGATGGGGCGCATCACATGGCGCAAGCTGGTGCAGCACGGTTATCGTCCGCGCTTGGTGCGGGGCAGGGCGCAGACACTCCCATTTCGGTCTGGCGCATTCTCCACCGTGATCAGTACGTTCCCGACCGATTTCATCGTCGCGCCGGAGACGCTGCACGAAATTCACCGCGTGTTGCAGCCGGGAGGCAGGTTGGTGATCGTGCCGACGGCGTTGTTCACAGGCGGCGGGGTTTTCGCCAAGCTGCTCGATTTGCTCTACCGGATTACGGGGCAGCGCGGCGATCAACCACAGCCCGCATGGGACGTGGCGGCGATGTTCGCGCCATATGGCTTCAGCGCACAGATGGTACAGGAAACCTGCCCGCGCAGCCGCGTCACGGTCATCGTCGCCGAAAAAAGGGGCTAGAATTCTTTTTCGCGTTATGCTACACTTTTTCAGCATACGGTGGGCGTAGCTCAGTTGGTTAGAGCGCTTGTCTGTGGAACAAGAGGTCGAGGGTTCAAGTCCCTTCTCCCACCCCAAAATGCTCCGAATTTTCGGGGCATTTTTTATTTCTTTGCACATGAAAAAAGACTCATTTGCCATCCGAAACGTTTCGGATTAAAATGCATAGCAAAGATAAAGATAAATATTGAGCGTATTTGAAATATGGTGAAGCTGAAAGACTTAGCGGCAAAAACGGGTTATTCGGTGACGACCATCTCGCGCGCTTTGGGCGGGTACAGCGATGTCAACGAGCAAACTCGCCAGCAGATCATCGACGCGGCGCATGAGCTCGGCTACGAGCCGCACGAACCTGCCCGCCAGCTTCGCAACCAGCGCACGCAAACCATCGGTTTGATCATCCCCGCCAACGACCAGAGTTTCTCCAACGACTTTTTCAACCTGCTGTTACGCGGCATCGGCGATGCGGCGGCGCTCGAAGGCTATGATGTCCTGATCAGTGCTCACGCGCCGGGGAAGAGCGAGATGGACGCCTACCGCCGATTCGTCGGCGGTGGTCGCGTCGATGGCATGATCGTCGCCCGGACGCGTCAATCGGATGAGCGTCTGCGCTACCTCAAGCGGATGCAGCATCCGTTCGTCGTCTCCGGGCGCTCATCTCCGACGGAAGAGTCTGATTTTGGGTATATCGACGCAGACAGCCAGACCGGAATCCGCGACGCGACCGAGCACTTGATCGCCCTCGGACACCGCGAGATCGCGCTGCTGCTGCCCCCGCCTGATCTTGCCTACACCGAGTACCGGCGGCGCGGCTATGCCGATGCGCTGGCTGCCGCCGGATTGCCGTACAGGGAAGCGTATGTGCTGCACGGCGACCTGCTGCGTGAAGGTGGCTTTGCGCTGACGAACGCGCTGCTCAACCAGTTCCCGGCGCTGACGGCAATCGTCTGTGCGAATGATCTCATGGCGCTTGGCGCGACTGCCGCCGCGCAAAAACGCGGACTCGTCGTCGGGCGTGACCTGTCGATCACGGGCTTCGACGACATCCCCCCGGCGGAATACGCTCACCCCGCACTGACCACTGTTCACCAGCCAGTTTACGAAATCGGTCAGCGCCTCCTGCACATGCTGGTGCAAATCATTGCGCGTAAGACCGCGCCGGAAACGCAAATTCTGCTCCCGGCGCGACTGATTGTCCGCGATTCGACCGGTGAAAGGAGGTGATGCGCGGCAGTTCAGCGTGAAGGTTTTGTTCTTCATCCTGTTAGCTTGTCTGTGAACTAGTGAGGGAAAAAATGACCGCAAGATACCGCTTTATCCTGTTGAGCTTGTTCCTAATCGCCGCGTTTGCTTTGCCGGTTGTCGCTCAAGACAGCCCCACCGTTACCTTGATCTCCACACAATTCAATGTGGTCGAAGAAGCCGAGAAGGCGCGCGCTATCCTCGGTGGCTACGCCGACGGCACGATTGAATTCGTCCCGTCGGAAGAAGGTCCAATGATCGACCTGCTTCGCGCTGAAGCGCAAAGCGGCACAGGCGTCAACGATGTAATCGGCGCGCTGCATGGCACGTTCCCGACGCTCTCCAACGAAGACCTGCTGTTTGACCTGACTGAACTGGTCGCCGAAATCGAGACCGAATATGACATCTCTGACGCCTATGTCGAACTGGGGCGGATGGGAACTGACGATTATCAGTATTACGTGCCGTGGATGCAGGCGACCTACACGATGGCAGCGCACAATGACGCGCTCCAATACCTGCCGGAAGGCGCGGATGTCAACACGCTGACGTGGGAACAGTTGGCGCAGTGGGCGCAGAACATGTACGACGCGACGGGCGAGGCGAAACTCGGCTTCCCGGTTGCCGGTCTGTTCCATCGCTTCCTGCAAGGCTACTTCTTCCCGTCGTTTACTGGCGGCATGGTGACCAAGTTCAACAGCCCCGAAGCCGTCGCTGGCTTCACCTTCTTGCGCGATGAACTGTGGCCCTACGTCAACCCGCAGTCGATCAGCTATGAATTCATGAACGAGCCGCTGCTCTCCGGCGAAGTGCTGGTCGCATTCGACCACGTCGCGCGCCTCAAGCCTGCGTTTGACGAACGTCCCGAAGATTTCATCGCCTTCCCCGCGCCGATTGGTCCGGCGGGACGCGGTTTCATGCCGGTGGTGGCAGGCTTGGCTGTGCCGTTCACGTCGGATGATCCCGAAGCTGCGCAGGCGGTGATCCGCTACATGCTGTCGCCGGAAGTTCAATCGCAGGTCTTGACGGAACTCGGCTTCTACCCGGTGATCTCCGGCGTCGATATGAGCGGGCTGTCCGAAGGGGCGGCAGAACAAGCAGCAGCCGTGACCGCACAGGCGACCTCTGAGGACTCGATTGTCGCGCTCCTGCCGATTGGCTTGGGGTCGCGCGGCGGTGAACTCAACCAGATTTTCCGCGACGCCTTCACGCGCATCGTGATCGACGGCGGTGAAATCGAAACGGTGCTGGCGGAACAAGCCGCCATCCTGCAAACGCTGCTCGACGAAACGGGCGCGCCGTGTTGGGCACCTGACCCCGCCAGCGAAGGGGCGTGCCAGCTCGACTCCGGCATGTAAGTCAGGGCGCAGCTTGCCAGTTCAACAAGGGATGTACACCCGTACATCCCCTCCCGGCTCGACTTAGTAGAGAGAAGTCTTATTTATGAAACGTCATCGCTGGGTTCCCTATTTATTGCTCTTGCCGTCTGTGGTCTACCTCGCGCTGCTTTTCATTTACCCCATGACCCAAGCGGTGCAGCTTGCCTTCACCCGTGAGGGGCAGTTTCTTAATCTGCGCGCTGAACCGACCGATTCCGCCGCTGTGACCGGCGCGCTCGCCCTGCAAACCGAAGTGCGTATCGTCGAGCGGAGCGAACAGCAGGAGACCCTGCAGAGCGGCGCGCAGCGCCCGATCTTCTGGTATCGAGTGGAGGCTGAAGACGAGAGCGGCGCAACGGTCGAAGGCTGGGTGAGCATTCGCAACGTGTTCATCGAAAACCGGCGCACGTCCGAGACGGCGCGCATCACATCGGGCGAGGCGGTGCGCGAGTTCTCGCTGATGCACTTCAACCGCATGTTCACCGATTTCCGCTTTGACGATGCGCTCTGGACGACGTTTCTGCTCATCATCTTGATCATCCCGGCGCAGTTCGTGCTGGCGATCATCATGGCACTCGTGCTGCAAAGTCAGATTCGCTTTAGCAGCATGTTCCTGTATGTCTATGCTATCCCGCTTGGCTTGTCCGATCTGGTGGCGGGCATCCTCTGGTTTGCGATCTTCACGCAGCGCGGCTTCCTCAATTCGCTGCTGGTCGGCGGTGGGTGGTTCGAGCTGCCGTTCATCTTCATTCAGGCGCAGCAAATGGGCTGGATGATCACGATCATCGTGCTGGCGGAAATCTGGCGCGCGACCTCCATCGTCATGGTGATCGTCGTGTCGGGCTTGCAGGCGATCCCGCGCGATTATCTGGAAGCAGGCGAAGTGTTCGGGGCATCGCTGTGGCAGCGCCTGTGGCACATCATCCTGCCGCTGTTGAAGCCGAGTCTGCAAGTCGCGCTGATCTTGCGGACGATCCTCGCTCTGCAAGTCTTCGCCATCGTGATCGCCATCACCGGCGGCGACATTCTGACCGTGCTGGCAAACGAGACGTTCCGTTGGTATGACCCGGCGCGCTTCAACAGCCCCAACATGGCAGCCGCCTATTCGGTCTTCATCATGGTGATTTCGCTGGGGGTGTCGCTGTTCTACCTTCGCGCTGTTCGATCTCAAGAGGAAGCGGTCAAAACCTTATGAGTACCGAAGCGATCCGACAGACTTACGTGCTCCCGAACGAACGGGAGCGTCAGCGGGCGCAAATGCGTCTGCGCGTGCGGCGGGCGATGGTCTATGTCGTGGCGGTCTTGCTGGCGATCTGGATTCTTCTGCCGATCTGGTTGATCACCAACATGGCGTTCAGCACGCCGGACGCCGTGCGCGCTTTCCCGAAAGCCTTCTTCCCGAACCCCATTTCGCTCGACTCGCTCAGCTTTTTTATCAACACCGAGGGGATTATTCGCGCGCTCGGCAACAGCATCCTCGTCGCCGTGCTGACGCTCGTCATCTCCACGTTGATCGCTGTCCCCGCCGGGTACGCGATTGCGCGCTACGCCTTTCGCGGTCGTGACGCGATCCGCTTGGCGATGCTTTCCGTGCGCGCCTTCCCGATTGTCGTGCTCGCCGTACCGCTGGCGGTGATCTTCATCCGCTTCGGGCTGTACGACCAGCCGATCACACTGGCGCTGATGCATACCGCGCTCACCCTGCCGACGACTGTCCTCGTGATCTCCAGCGTGTTTGCCAGCGTCCCCTATGAATTTGAAGAAGCCGCGCAAATCTTCGGCTGCACGCCGATTCAGGCATTCGCCAATGTGGTGCTGCCGCTGGCGCTGCCGGGGATCGCGGCGTCTGCCATTTTGACGTTCGTCCTGTCGTGGAACGAGGTCTTCGCGGCGATTCTGCTCACGAGCAACAATCGCACGCTGCCCGCGCATATCCTGTACAATCTCGATAAATCCAGCGATCCGTTCAAGTTCGCGGCGGCGTTCTTCATGCTCGTCCCGACGATGATCTTCATCTTCTTCATCCGCCGCTATCTCTTCAACATGTGGGGATCGATTAATAAATAGAGGGACTTATGTCTGAAATAGTGATCGAGAACGCGGTCAAGCGGTTTGGCAAGTTCACCGCGATTGATGATGTCAGCCTGACGGTAAACGAGCATGAATTCGTCGTGCTGCTCGGTCCGAGCGGCTGTGGCAAGACGACGCTGCTGCGCGCGATTGCCGGTTTGGGCATGGTGGACAGCGGGCGGATCACCATCGGCGGGCGCGACGTGACCTACCTCTCGCCGCGTGACCGCAACATTTCGATGGTCTTTCAAAACTACGCCATCTTCCCGCACATGACCGTCTATGACAACATCGCCTTTGGCTTGAAGATGCGCCGCGCCGACAAGAATCAGATCAAGGAGCGGGTCGAGAATGCTGCCAAGCTGCTGCACATCGAGGGCATGTTGGAACGGTTTCCGAGCCAGATGAGCGGTGGTCAGCGGCAGCGCATCGCTGTCGCGCGGGCGATTGCCTACGAGAGCCGCGTGATCCTGATGGACGAGCCGTTGAGCAACCTCGACGCGCTGCTGCGCCTCGAAATGCGCGCCGAACTCAAGTCGCTGCTCAAACGCTTGGGCGCGACGACGATCTACGTCACCCACGACCAGATCGAAGCCATGAGCATGGGTGACCGGATCGCCGTGATGAAGAACGGGGCGATTCTGCAAATCGACCAGCCGACGCGGGTTTACGACCTGCCAAGCACCCAGTTCGTCGGCGGTTTCATCGGCAACCCGCCGATGAACTTCGTGCGCGGTCAGGTGCAGAAGCAGGGTGGGGCATACGCTGTCCAGATCGGTGATTTCCGGCTGACTCCGGGTACAGAGATGCAGGGCGCGCTTGCCGCTTATGAAGGGAAGCCGATCTACATGGGCATCCGTGCCGAATCTATGGAAGTCGTGACCGCGCCCACCACCGAGACGCTGCCCGTCAGCGTCGATGTGGTTGAGCCGTTGGGCGCGCAAAA
Source organism: Anaerolinea sp. (assembly GCA_014879865.1). Classification (GTDB taxonomy): domain Bacteria; phylum Chloroflexota; class Anaerolineae; order Aggregatilineales; family Phototrophicaceae; genus Flexifilum. The sequence goes on along the minus strand of JACSRG010000315.1, from coordinate 117 downwards.
CCTGCTTACGGCGCGGGTCGGGTCGGACATCCTCAAGGTATCCACATCGCCGGATTCGCCGATTCGCATGGGCGATCAGGTGTGGCTGCGCTTCCCGCTCGCCAAGATCCGCTGGAT
>JACSRG010000758.1 GCA_014879865.1 Anaerolinea sp. | reverse complement strand
AACACGGGCGGCTTGATCCCGAACTTGCCGACCGATGCGATTGTCGAAGTCCCGGCGGTGGTCTCCGGCATGGGGATTCAAGGCTTGGGCTTCCCGGCGCTGCCCGAAGGTGTCGCCGAATTGTGCCGCCGTGAACTCGCACGCAGCAAGATCGTTGTGGAAGCCGCCGCAACCGGGGATCGTGACCTCGCGCTGCAAGCCATCCTGCTCGACCCGATGGTGACAGACATCGATCAGGCGCGGGCGATCCTCAAAGACCAACTGACCGATTTCGCGGAATTCCTACCGCAGTTCGCACGGGACAAAGAGTTTACGACGTAAGGTTTGCCCCTCTCCCACGCAAGCGGGGAGAGGGGAGCAAAGGCGGTCATCCTACGGCAGGAGCATCTTGATCCCGATCACCAGCAGCACGACCAGCACGATCCGCTTGAAAGCTTTTTCGTCGATGTAGCGATCCAGAAAGAAGCCCGCGCCCGCGCCAAGCACGATCATCGGGAAGGCGACGAGGTAGTTTTGCAGCACATTCGATGTGAAATGCCCTGCGACCAAATGCCCGATCACCACGCTGGCGCTGTTGACCATCAGCAGCACCTGTAAATTGCATTTGAAGGTCGGCAAGTTCCACCGCTGACTCACGCCGTAGATCACGTAGGGTGGTCCACCCGTGTTGTACGCTCCATGCAGCAAACCGGAGAACAACCCGAACAGGTAGCCCCAGTTCTGATTCTTGATTTCGGGGATTTTCGGCGCGAACAGGCTGTAAAGCGAGTAGCCGACGAGGATCACGCCCAAGACGGTCAAGATCAGCCGTTCGTCTAACTGCGAGAGCGCGATGATCCCGATAGGGATGCCGACCAGCGCGCCGAGGACGAGCCGCCACAAGCCGTTGAACGACAAAGACCGGTAGTAGCGCGAGATCATGATCGCCTGCGTGGTGATCGACATGAGCGAGACGAGCGACGCCGCTTCGACGGTCGGCAGAATACCGATCAGCAGCGGCATGGCGACCAGCGCCAAGCCCGACCCGCTGATCGCTTGAATGAAGATGGCGAAAAAGACGATGACAGCGACGACACCAGTGTTCACGACTCAGCCTCAAAACTGATCTTCCAAAGTCTTTCAAATTCGGATTGCTCGGAATGAGGAACACTGAGTGGTTCGCCGACTGCGAAGACGGGAATATAACCCAGCGGCGCGGGAACTTCGATTTCCTGCCCCCCTGCATACCATTCGCCTGTATAGACGTCACGCCAGTGATAACGCGCTGGCAGATAGACGCGCCTCACCCGTGCACCGGGTTCGAACACAGGGGCAATCAGCAGATCATCACCGAGCATATACTCGAATTGGTATTCGCGGGCGCGTTCATCGAGTTGGTCGAACAAGCTGAGGGGGTAGAGCGCCATTCTTGTCTTGATGACCGCCCATTCCAGCGTGTAGGCGAGATAGTCGATCAATTGGTGGCGCAGTTTGATCGCGGCGCGGATATAGGACAGGACTTCCGGGTACATCCACGGCTCGTTGACCGTTCCGTCGCTGTTCCACGAGTGAATGGCGAAGCGCGGCATGAAAATCCCCGCCTGCACCCAGCGCACGAATAGTTCGGGGTCGGGGGCGGGACCCGCGAACCCGCCGATGTCATGCCCGTAATTCGGGAAACCGGAGAGCGCCATGCCCAAGCCCATCGGGATGTTCCATTTGAGCGTATGCCATGACGTATAGTTGTCGCCTGACCAGCTTTGCGCGTAACGCTGCACGCCGGGACACGCCGAGCGCGTCAGCACGAACGGCGGTTCGCCGGGATGATACTCCTGAACTGCTTCATACGATGCCCGCGCCATGAGCAGCGTTTGCAGTGGACGCCCCAAGCCGAGTCGGAACGGCTTGCCGAAGCCGTCGCAGATCGCGTCGTCGTCCCACAGCTCGAATTCGTTGTTGTCGTTCCAGATCGCGTCGATGCCGTAGGCGAGAAGCTGCTCTTTGATCTTGGCTTTCCACCAGTTGTAACCCGCCTCACTGGTGAAGTCGATGTACGCGCCGTAGGCGCTTTCGCCGCCGCCCGCGCTCCACATCATCGTCAGAGCGGGGTCGCCCGTGTCCGGGTCTTTGATGAAACCGCCGATCTGCTTGACTTCCTCGAAGTTCGGGTGGGTGGTCAGCAGGTGCGGCTTGATGTTCGCCGCCAGCTTGATCCCGGCATTGTGGAAATACTCAACCATCGCTGACGGATCGGGGACGCGCGAACGATTCCATGTGAAGACGTTGCGCCGTCCCTGCTCGTCGGTCGTGTAGCCGGATGACAGGTGGAACATGCTGCACGGGATGTCGTGTTCTTTGCACTTGTCCACGAACTGCTTGAGCTGCTCTTGGGCGTCTGGTGCTTCAGTGTATTTCATCGTTGAGCCGAGGTAGCCCAGCGCCCATTTCGGTGGCAGGGCAGGATCGCCGGTCAGGAGATGCAGGTAAGCCTGCGTATCGGCGAGGTAACTATCGCCGACCATCATGTAGTAATCAATGTCGCCATCAGCGGCTGTGTAGTAGTGGTGATCGCCCCAGAAGGCGTCGATCTCTTTGCCCATGTCGAACGCGCTGATCGCCAGATTGTCGTAAAACAACCCATAGCTGAGTCCAAGGTCGGGGATTTCGGTGATGTAGAACGGGAAATGCTTGTAGAGCGGATCGCCTGTTTCGGCGTTGTAGCCGAGTGCATCCAGCGGCTTGAGCGTGATACGCCGACCGTATTTGTCCAATTCCCCTGACGCTTCCCCAAAGCCGTAGTAATGCTCGTCTTGGCGGCGTTCCATGTAGTGATAGATGGCGCGTCCGGCGCGATCATAGGTGTAGGCGCGCCCGCGCAGATCGGCGGCGAAGCGTACTCCTGCCTTCGTAAACCATTCAAGCCGCAGATCGTCGAGGTGGATGACCACTTGCAGCAGCTTGCTGGTGAGCGTTACATGGTCACCGCGTCGATCCACACGGATCGCATCACCGTCCATCGGCAGGGAAGGCACTGCATCCCGGTCAAGCCCTTGAGGCGGGAATTCACCGTTCGCGCCGACCGTCCATGTGCGGTCGAGGCGGGGTTTTCCGTCCGGGTACAGGCGCACGCGGATGATGTGATGGTCGATGACATTAAGGATCAAGCGTTCGCCGTGCTCGCCGACGAATTCGAGCGGATTGTCAGTCGGGGTGACTTGGTGGACGGTGGTCAGGCGCATAAGTATTCAAGTCTCTTTAGTCTAGGGACGAGGCATACCTCGTCCTCGATTATGAACGGATTGCGAGCAACTGCGGATCGCGGACGCGGTAGAGCATTTCGCCCGCTTTCGGGACGTAGAGCAAGCCTTTGCCTTCAAAATCGCGCGGGTTGATCGACGCGGGGTCGGCGTAGCCGAGCGACAGGCGTTCACAGTCGGCGCGGGAGATTGCCGTCGCCAGCGTCACGGTGATGCGTGCCTGTTCGACGCCGTTCTCGAACGCCCCGCTGCCGCGCAGATGCGTCCCGTGCGCCAGCACGCCGAGCGGCAGATGTCCGAAGCGATCCCACTGCTTGAGGTAATAGTCGCGCACGTGGTAGCCCGCCTCGTAGATGTGTCTGCCGTGTACGTGGCTGACCGTCGCCAGCTCCGGCGCGTAGACGATCACTTC
>JACSRG010000757.1 GCA_014879865.1 Anaerolinea sp. | reverse complement strand
CTGCCTCACGCGTGGTACTGGTACAGGGCGCTCAAAATCGTCGCGCGCACGATGTAATGCGGCGTATACAACCCCTTGCTGATCCACAGCGGAGTGTATTGGGCATCGTTCAGGTGTTCCGCGAGATACTGCGCAGCTTGCGCCATGACGGTTTCGTCCACGCGATCAACGGTGCGATCCCATGTGACGAGCGCCTCCAGCGCGTAGGCGGTCTCCTCAGGGGTCGAACCGCCGAGGTAGCCCCACCCGCCATCGTCGTTCTGCGTCTTCATAATCCACTTCATGCGGGACGCCGCCAATTCATCGTCAACCCCGCGCAGCGCGTGGATCGCCAGATTGCTCACGTAATACGGCGACGTGTGCCACTTATCCGACCAGAACGAGCCATTGGCGTCAAAGCGCTTGAGCGCGGCAATCGTCTTCTGAACCCATGGCACATACAGCGGGTGATCCTGCGCGTAGCGGAGCGCGTCGAGCAGGCGCAGATGCGTGCTCGGAGACGGATTGGTCTCTCCCTGATAGCAGCAGAAGTGATCTTCTTTCTCGAAGTAGGCGAAGACGTCGGCGCTCACATTGTAGCCGCCCCACTTCAAGAGCATGAACGTCGCAGCGGTATCGTCGATGTCCACGACCGGGAAATGGGTCGAATAGCTGATGCCGCACTCCGGCGACCAGCGCGACGCCAGATAGTCGAGAATGGCGCGGACGGGCGGATCATCAGGCTGGATCAAGTTGGTCAGGCGCAGTTTCATCAGCGACCACAGCATCTCGAAAATGTCGATTCTGCCAAAGGCGGGGACGCCGCCATTGCCTTCCTCGGCGATCAGTTCCAACAGGTAATCGAGAGCGCCGTTCACAGGATGATTCAGCAAATAGGCGGCGGTGGCAGCGGGCGAAATGCTGACCGAGCAGTTGCCTTCCAAAACGTCGTCACTGTCGGTGACCGCTTGTTGGAGCGCCTCGAGCGAAAACGTGATGGTGCTCTTGCGCCATGGACGGACGGGCTGACTCAGCAGCGCGGAAACTTTCTTGTGATACGGGGCGTGATAGCGAACGGGCGGCTGCGGTACGTCAAGACCGAGCGCCTTCGCTTCTTCGGCAAGGGACGTCGAGAGAATCGGGAAACCAACCGTATCGCTGTCATCTTTACCCAGATGCCCGATGAGCTTCCAGAGAGCTTCTTCGCCGCGTCGGACGCGCCGCTTATCACGCGGATGCTGACCAACCTCACGCAGGGTGATAATCGACGCCAATGTCGAAATGAATCGATCGTGGAAATGCAGGACGGGCGCGCCCCACGTGCCGTCTTCATATTGGTTGCGCCGCAGCCACTCCAGCGAATGGTCAAAACCATCATACCGGGCAGCTAACCGCCCAGCCCACGCCGTGTCATAGGCTACGCCATAGACTTTACCTTTTCCAAGTTGTTGAACTAGCTGGTGAATCTCATACGTCAAAACAGGTACTTGACCGGGGGAACGGGTCACGGTGCAATCCTTCCATGCAAGCACTATGCCTACGGATGCAATTCCAGACCCCATCTTATAATGAATTTAGTAAATCAAGTTGCCCGAACGTACGGGAAAATTCTTATACTTGCTAATTGGAGGGCTATACAGGACTAAAGTACTATGGTTAACCACCGATCAGCGGTGGTTAACCCAGAAGCGTACCGTCATTCCGCCGGGGAGATTGTCTGGTTCGTACGGTTCACACAGCATTTCGATTCCATCTGTGCGGGTGATGATTTCGAGATCCATCGGGGGGACAGGTTTCCACCATGTCGCTTGGTAGATGCCGCCGCCGAGGTTGACGAGGCAGTCAGGAACAGCCGGAGAAATCGTCTTCCAAATCGCGTTGGATACATCGGCACGGGTTTGAGTTGAGTTAATGAGAGCGGTCATGATACTACCTTCGCAGTAGATGTATTCTGATGATGCAATTAATTTAACACATCGCTTGTGACTATCGGGTGAAAGTTTCCCGAATTATTCGTGAATTATTCCCGAATCAACGTAAAGCCGACGTGAACGCGCTGACCAGATTATCGACCGTGCGCGGCGCGTCCTGCATGAGCGTCGTGACCACATCGCGCTGACGTGACCGCTCCTCCGCGTTCATGTATTCAAGCGGCGAACGACCCGCGACCCGCGCCAACAGACATGCTAAAGTGTGCTTGACCGCCCGCGCTTCAAGATCGCCGCGCCATTCGACCGCGCCGAGCGTTTCGGAATAGGTGCGCCAGTACAGGCGCGCGGCTTCGGCGAAATCAGCGCGCATGGCAGGCAGGTGATGCGCCTTGCTCAACAGGTGTGTCATCGAGAAGCCGAGGTCGAAGGCGGGCTCGCCGACGTGCATGACCTCGTGATCGAGCAAAATAATGCGCCCCTTGTAGATCAGCACGTTCTTGGGGCTGTAATCGCCGTGTACGAGCGTTTGCTGAGTCGCCCGCGTCTCTTCGACCAGTGCCTCGATGAACGACGCGGCATCCGGCACTTGCGACGCGGTGTACAGGTAGTAGGCTTCGAGGCGGAGCGTTTCGTAAAATTGCCGGTCGAAGAAGTCCGGTGCATCGCGGCGAATGTCTTCCAAGCCGTCACCGGACAGGCGGTGAATCGTGCCGAGCAGCCGCCCGAATTGATCGACGTGGCGCATATCGAGCCGCCCCGCCAGCAGCATGTGCTTCCAGTTTTCGTGCGGCTGCGGGACAGCTTCCATCGCGAGAATGTAGTGCTCGCGATCCTCGAAGATCAGCGCGGGGATCGTCCCCGGCGGCGTCAGACGCGGCAGGATGTAAAGCGCCAGCGCCTCGCGGTGAATCCGCTCCGGGCTTGTGAACCAATCGACGGCGACGCGCAGCTTGGGCAAGCACTGTTTGATGACCCACGCCTCGCCCGTCGCCCGTTCGATCCACACCGTCTTGTTCGATACGCCGCCTTCCAGCACGCGGAACGCAAGTGCCTCATCCGCGCCGATGCGCTTGGCATCTCGTAGATAACTCGTCAGTTGATCCGGCTGCTCAATATCCATCAAGTGACTCCTTTTTCGTCGATCATAGCGCGAACAGGATAAACTTGCAGGCATCGCCACGCACGAGAAGGATCAGCTCATGCTGCTCAATGATTTCCAGCCTCGCCCGCGCCTTGAGGTCAAGCAGACGCGCATCGAACAGCCGCGCTTCCCGGTGATCGACGCGCATAATCATCTCGCGCCGCCGTTCGGGGGCGATTGGGACTCGCGCCCGGTTGCCGAACTGCTCGACGTGCTGGACGCGGCGAATGTGCGCCATCTGGTCGATCTGGATGGCGGATGGGGTGAAGCGATCCTCCAGCGCCACCTTGACCATTTCAAAGCTGCCGCGCCGGAACGCTTTCGCATCTTCGGCGGGGTCGATTGGTCGGCGTGGAGCGATGAACGCTTTGGCGAACGCGCCGCCGACCGTCTGCGGGTGCAAAAGTCATGGGGCGCAGAGGGCTTGAAAATCTGGAAACCGTTCGGTTTGACCGTGCGCGATCAACGCGGCGATCTGGTCGCCGTCGATGATACGCGCCTCGATCCGATCTGGCAGACCGCCGGGGAACTCGGCTTGCCGGTGCTGATCCACGTCGCCGATCCGGTCGCCTTCTTCGACCCGGTCGATGGCTTCAAC
>JACSRG010000244.1 GCA_014879865.1 Anaerolinea sp. | reverse complement strand
GCCGGACGCGCCGCCAACCTGAACCCTGCATCCAAAGCACAGGTGAAAACGATCCTCGTCTTGGTCGATGTGCAGGTTGATTTCGTCCACGAGACCGGCGCGCTGGTCGTTCCCGGCGCGGTCGAAGATACCCGGCGCACGATTGAGTGGATTTTCAACAACGTCAACCGGATCACGACGATAGCCGCTTCGTTGGACAGTCACGTGCCGATACAGATCTTCTTCCCAACATGGTGGGCTGACGAAAACAACGAGCACCCTGCGCCCTACACGGTGATTCGCAGCGAAGAAGTGCAGGCAGGCAAATGGCGTCCGCTGTACGACGAAGATTGGTCAATGGAATACGTCGAACTGCTGGAAAAGGGGTCGCGCAAAGAATTGATGATCTGGCCCTATCACTGTCTGGAAGGCACACCCGGTCACTCGCTGATGCCCGCGCTCTATGAGGCTATCGCCTATCATTCCGCCGCGCGCCGAACGCAGCCGATCTTCCTCTCGAAGGGCAGCATCCCGCAGACCGAATACTATTCGATGCTCGAACCGGAAGTCAAAGTGCCGGAGCATCCGCTCGGCACGCTCAACACCGACTTCCTGAATACGGTTGCCAGCTATGACAAAATTTACGTCGCCGGGCAAGCGAAAAGCCACTGTGTGCTGGAAACGGTGTCCTCGATGATGCGCTACTTTGACGACCAGCCTAAAGTCATCAACAAGATGCGTGTGCTCAAGGACTGCATGTCATCGGTGCGTCACCCGACAATTGATTTTGACACGATGGCGAACAAGGCATTGAAAGCATTCGAGCAGCGTGGGCTGCAAATCGCCGATTCTTCCATGCCGCTGCGCTAACACCGCGCCGCGTCACGGGAAGAAGCGGCGCGCTTTCGTCTCAAGCTGCGCATCGTCACGGAAGCGGAACAACTTCGCCGGTCTGCCGCCAGTTTCGCGGTAGCGGCTGACCGGTTCGACGATGTTCGCCTCGCGAATCTTCTTGCGAAAGTTCGCTTTATCCAGCTTGTGGTCGTTGAGGATGATCATGTAGGCGTCTTGCAGTTCGCGCAGGGTGAACTCGTCGGGCAGCAGTTCAAACGCAACCGCCGAATACTCGATCTTGTAGCGCAGTCGCGTGAGCGCGTAGTTAAGGATGTCCTCGTGATCGAAGGCAAGAGTCGGCAGCGCATACACGCTGTGCCATGCCGTCGCGCCGCTCGTATCGGCGAAGCTGTCGGCGGGCAGGCGATCTTTGGAGACAAGCGCGAAATACGTCACCGAAATCACCCGCCGGCGCGGATCACGGCTCGGGTCACCGAAGGTGTACAACTGCTGCAAATAGGCGTCGCCGACGTGGAGGGTTTCTTCGATCTGGCGCTGCGCGGCATCGTCCAACGATTCGTCGAGGCGCACAAAGCTCCCCGGCAGTGACCAGCACGCCGCGAACGGCTCGTGCTCACGCCGCATCAGGCATGCTTTCAGGTCACGATCCACGAGGGTGAAAATCACCATATCGACCGCGACCTGAAAGCCCGTCTCCATTGCTTCTGGAAAAGACATGACTACTCCGCGTTGACTCCCGTCCTCCGGGGAAGACGGGAAGGCGGCTTCATCAATCAAATGACTACTGATTAGCGTTCACCACAACTTCCGCCAACACGTTAGCGGGGACACTCCCCTGATCATACGTGCGCCCACCGACGTTGATGAACTGTGCGGGACCATCGCCATAGCGCACCATCACCGCAGGCGTGCCGCTGATACCACTGGAACGACCGAAGTTAACATCCGTCTGCCACTGCGTCGCTTCGCTGCTGCACGTCAGCAAGGTGCTGTATTCCATATTCAAATCCTGCGCCAGCAGACGCCCGACATCGCGGTTATAACGCCCGGTCATCGCATAATCATACAGCAGATCGTACGCCTGCCAGAACGCGCCGGGACGCTGCATATCGGCACATTCGGCAAGCTGTGCGGTAAAGCGCGTCAGATCGCCACCCGCCGTCGGGAAATTGCGATACTCGAAATTCGCCTGTCCCGTCACAACGTAGTCCTTGATGAACTGCTGGGTGGTCACGTGGTACGTCTGACAGTGGGGGCAGCCAAAGTCAGCAAATTCGATAATCGTTACAGGTGCATCGGGATCGCCGAGAATAAAAGCGCCATCGGTGCCGCGAAACTGCGGCAGACTGGCATAATCCAGCGTTGCCGACGTTTCACCAGTCCCCGAAAGCAGGATTACCGCGCCCGCTAGCACAACCGCAGCCACAGCCACCACCGCAATTACCAGTAAGCCTTGACGTGGATTCCCGGCTGTATTTGCTCTAGGGATCGCCTTTTGAGTAGCCATTAACGCATGTCTCCGTTACAATAGCCCGTTCAGATTACGCCATTTTAACGTATATTACGCAGACCTCAACAGGCATCGTTTGTTAAAATAGTGTAAACTAGCCCCCACCCGAAAGGATAAGCCATGCGAGCAGTCGACATCATCGCCAAAAAGCGCGATGGTTTTGTGTTGAGTCAGGAAGAAATCCGGTGGTTGATCGACTCGTACATGCGCGATGCGGTGAAGGATTATCAGGTCTCTGCCTTCCTCATGGCGGTCTATCTAAACGGCATGACCCGGCAGGAAATCGTCGATCTCACGCTGGCGATGGTCGATTCAGGCGAACGACTCGATCTCTCCGACATCAGCGATTACTGGGTAGACAAGCACTCGTCGGGCGGCGTCGGCGATAAAACGTCGCTGATCGTGCTGCCGCTCGTCGCGTCGATGGGCGTTCCGGTCGCCAAGATGAGCGGTCGTGGATTGGGCTTCTCCGGCGGCACGCTCGACAAGCTGGAGGCGCTTGCCGGGTATCAGGTCAACCTGACGGGCGACCGCTTCCGCCAGCTTGCGCGCGACAACGGGATCGTACTGGCGGGTCAATCACTGGCGCTCGCTCCCGCCGACGGCAAACTGTACGCGCTGCGCGACGTGACGGCGACTGTCTCCAGCCTGCCGCTGATCGCCAGCAGCATCATGAGCAAGAAGATCGCAGCGGGCGCGAATGGTATCGTGCTGGATGTGAAAACCGGACGCGGGGCCTTCATGACGACGATCACGGCGGCGCAATCGCTGGCGCGGACGATGGTGGACATCGGCAAGGACGCTGGACGCGACGTGATCGCCGTGCTCTCCGACATGAATCAGCCGCTCGGCGAAGCGGTCGGCAACGCGCTCGAAGTTGCCGAGGCGCTCGAAGTTTTGCGGGGCGGCGGCGCGCAAGACATCCGCGAACACTGTCTGCATATTGCCGGGTACATGCTCAAGCTGGCGGGACGCGGGCAGCGCTGGGCGGACGAGGCTCAGGTGATGCGACTGCTGCGCGACCAACTCGCAAACGGCGCGGCGCTGGCGAAATTCCGGCAGATGGTCGAGGCGCAGGGTGGCGACGTGCGCATGGTCGATGATCCGTCGCTGCTGCCGCAGGCATCGATTGTCGAACCGTATCTGGCGAAAAAGAGCGGTTATGTGAAGGAAATCGCCGCTGACGAGATCGCGTGGGCGGCATTTGAACTCGGCGCGGGGCGCGAAAAGAAAGATGACGCGCTGGATCTGGCGGTCGGTTTGCGTGTGCCGGTCAAGGTCGGGGATCATGTCGAAGCGGGACAGCCTATCACG
>JACSRG010000668.1 GCA_014879865.1 Anaerolinea sp. | reverse complement strand
GCTGACCGTCTCGCTGATCAACGAGATGAAGCGGCGCGGCAACCAGTACGGCATGGTGACGATGTGCATCGGCGGCGGCATGGGCGCAGCCGGCATTTTCGAGAACCTGAACTAAAGTAAGTTCTCGAAAACAAACTAAGAAACCATTGGCAACTGTAGGGGCGCAGCATGATGCGCCCCGTTTTCGAGAGCCCATTTTAGCCTTACCGGGGGTATAATCGTGGATGCGGATTGAGCCGTTCGCCCGATCTGCGCTGTGAAATCTCGAAACTGCTGCACGAAGCGCGAGTCAATCTATGTCTGGCGTGACAAGAATCACCAATGAAGTTCCCTTCGGTCAAGCCCTTCACCTCTGGCTGCATCTCCACGAACTCCCCATCACCCAGTTCATCGACCATGATCGTGTGGAGCAGGCGTATCTCGCTTGGGAAACCGTCCGGCTTGAGAACAACCCCTATTTTGAGCACGGCACCGGCTTTGAGGGCTATTTCGTCGGGCGCTGTGACGACGCCGAGGAAGCGCTAGAGGCGATCCTCGCCATCAGCCAGCACATCCTCGACGCTATCGCCCGCATGTACCGCTTTGAGATCGGCTTGCGCACACGCTTGATCAAGACGCTGCGGCGTGAACTCTACGACCCCGAAGCAATTCATATCTGGTCGTCGTATTTCGGCGCGGAATTGGGACGGTTGCGCATGCAGGTCATCCTCGAACCGGAAGCGCAGCACTTCCAGATTCAAACCTATCGCATCATCCAGATGCTCCCGCCGATCATCTACACCGACGACGATCACGACGTTATGCAGAGCTACAGCGTCGCCTCGCTGCCGATGCCGCATCTGAACAAGCTGGACATCACGCCCGCTGTGCTCAACGCCGATCAACAGGAGGCGTGGTTGGTCGCGGAGAACATCGGCATTTTCGGTCACCCGCTCGTGCGCAAGTGCCTCGACCGCGCCTGACGCGCCCCTACTGCGCCACTGCTTCGAGCGCGGCGATCCCCGGTCGATCCGGCACGAGCACGACGCTGTTCGCGCCCGCTTCGAACAGGCGGCGGATGCTGGCAGCGCATTCATCGGGCGTGCCGACGACCGCCATGTGATCGATCCACGAGTCGGGCATGTCGGCTTCTAAGCGAGTGCGTCCGCCCATCGCGATCAGCGCGTTAACCTCCGCCTCGATCCCCAGTGCGCGCACGTAGTCCGGCTGACCGTAGGACAACCACTCGGCGATGATCGGACGCAGCCGCGCGCGCGCCGCCGCGCCATCCTGATCGACCGCGCACAGGGCATACACCGTCACGTTGATCGGGGAGTGCAGTCCCGCGTCTGCCTGCCCCGCCGCGATCTGTTCACGCGCCCAACGCACATAGGCGGGCGATGACAGCTCCGCCAACAGCGCGCCGTCGGCGGTTTGCCCCGCGACGTGCAGCGACTTCGGACCACGCACGCCGAGGATCACGGGCGGGACGTTATCCGGCGGGAATTCCAGTTTGACGTTCTCGATGTGGACGTGATCGCCGCTGAACGTGACCGCTTCACCCGCCAGCAGCCGCCGCACGACCGCCGACGTTTCGCCGAGCGCCGCCAACTGTGACTTCGGGAACGCGCCGATCTGCTTCATCCAGTCCGTGACGCCGTGACCGATCCCCGGCAGGAAGCGCCCCGGAAACGTCCGCGCCAGCGTGGCGATTTCCATCGCCGTGAACGCGGCGTTGCGCGCGACGGCGGGCACGATGCCCAACCCCACGCGGATGGTCTGCGTGCAGGTCAGCGCGACTGCCGCCGACGCGAAGCCGCTGGCGAAAAAGCAGTCTTCGACCACCCAGACTTCGGCAAAACCAAGCTGTTCGGCGCGCCGCGCGAACTCCGGCAGAACCTCCGGCGGGTTGTCCCGGCGAAACATCACCCCGATGCGGTTGTCTTCAAATTGGCTCATGCGTCCTCTGCTAGTTTGGAATGTTCAATGCCACACAATCGATGTTCACGCGGCTGAGGATGTCGCTTGCGTTCGGTTCAGCCGAACTGGTCAGGTAAAAGCGCCCGTTGACGACCCCCAAGCCGCCGCTTGGCAGCGTCCCGATCACATAACAGCCATTGTACGTCCGAAACGTGCCATCCGTCTGCTGCGAGACGAGCACCAGCGGCAGCACGCCCTGCAAATACGGCTTACCCGCTGCCGCGCCCATGAAGAGGTAATCCCCCGGATACACGTAGACGTATGCTGTGTCGTTGTAGCCCGCGACAAAGCGATCAAACGGGCGGCGGTAATCCTGCGGCGGACCACCGTTCGGCTGCGCACCGGGGAGCGGCGACAGCCACAGGCTGTAGGCGAAGGCGTAATTCTCCCGGTTGATCAGATCGAAGTAGTTGACCATCATCTGATCTGCCGGATCGTAAACCGTTGTCGCGCTGAGGCTGTTCTCCGAGCAGCCTTGCGCCAGCAGCGTGCTGATCGCCGCGTTGCTCGGCGGGCTGCCGGTCGTCAGCAGGCGGAACGTGCTCCCGGTGATGCGCCAGTTCGCCCCGCTCAAGCCGAGGTCGAAGCAGCCCGCATAGCTTTCGACCTGACCGTCTGCCCGGTACGCCAGCAGCACCGACCGGACTTGCCCGGCGGCAGCCGTCCCGGTCAGCGGGTTGAAATACGGTACGATGTGCGTCGAAACTGCGAATCCGCCCGCGAACTGCTCATAGCTGCGCGGCGGGTTGATCCACAGGTTGTAAGCGGTCGCATAATCGCCCATGTTGATAGCGGTGTAATACTGGTAGAGCAGCGCCAGCGGCGATGGGGAGGCTTGGCGCGCGTGGGAGTCCGCTTGCGTCGGCGCTGGCAGCGCGATGAGCGCCACAGTCAGCACGAAAAGCAGGAGAAATTTACGCATGATCGCCCCAAACATAACCATTGACCTTACATGCAATGGTAGCCCTGATCGCGTCAGCGCGAAACCTACGCTTCCCCTATGGACAAGTATCAGGCAACAGAGCGCACAGACAGGACATGCTCCGCCCGGAGTGTGTCGATGCTCGAAATTGGCACAATGACCACACGCAGCGACTCACCGAGTGCGTTGAACACTTCCAATACCGCGCCTTCTTCACCCCCGCGCGGATGCTGAACGTAGTCGATCAAGCGCGCAACATCTCCGGCTCGAAGCTGCTCTTCCGGTATATCCCACTTGAGGATCACCCGCTGATAGAGTTCAAGTCTGGTCATCCGGCTCGGTCCTTCGCCACCCCTTCAGAGTGATAAATCGAAAATCCCCGGTTGCTGCTTCATGCAACCATATCGAGATAATATCAAGTATACGTTCGTTTGTCCCCTCAAGCTGACCCCGAACCTCGTAAAAGGTGCCATAGGCGTTTGTCTTTTGTGCCTCGGCATCAAACGCAGCGATGTGTCGGCGCAGTGCCGCTTCGAGCGCGTCCGGGTTTTCAAGTGTATAGCCGATATTGGCGAGAAATTTAGATTTATCGTCCTCGACTCGAAAGACGAGCAGATAGCGTGTCAGCTTTTCCGACGCAATAATCGCTTCGAGCGGGATTCTCATGGCGGGCTTTACCCCTCACAGCGCGGCGCTTTTCGCCTCATCTCCGCGTGTTCGACCAAGTGGAACTGCGGGAAGTGGCGCGGTTCGGCGTCCGTCGAACTCTCGTAGGCGACCCACTC
>JACSRG010000755.1 GCA_014879865.1 Anaerolinea sp. | reverse complement strand
CGCCGATGACACCCCGCAGGAAGATGAAAGTATCACGCTGTACGTGGCGACGCGCGCCGCGTAGCCGCACGCCGCGCTCAGAAGAAAGGTGCTGCTTAACCATGATGGAGAACAAGCTGCCTGCCAAGTCAGCCAAGCGGATCAAAGCGCGAAAGAGCGCCAAAGCCCGCGTGATGCTGTGTTATTCGAGTGAAGACGGTCTGCCGGTTCGACAGGTGGAAGGGCTGCTCCGCCGGGCGGGGCTAGACCCGGTGAAGGACACTTACGATCTGCCCGTCGGCATGGAGATCAAGGAGGGGATGCGCCTGCTGGTCGAAACCAGTCTCATGGTCGTTTTCGTCATCTCGCACCCGTCGGCGCTGAGTCCGAACTGCTTGTTCGAGCTTGAACACGCGCGTGCGCTGCACATGCCGATTATCCCAGTGACGCTGCAAAGGGGAGCAGTTCAGCATCTCCCGGAGTGGCTGCGCGAACTCAAGTACGAAGACCTGACTGGACAACCGCTCGAAGACGCGGCAGTCAGCATTATCGGAGCCGTCTACCAGCGGCTGTTAGCGGATTGCGCCTAAAGTACGATGACAGCCGCTGCGCGGTCGGCGGCTGTCTAGGAAAGGCACGCTGTGGTGAGCAGGAAACCGGACTACTACTTGGTGTATCTTATCTACAACCATCATGAGGACTGGCGGTTGGTGCAACAACTGGTGGAAGAACTGCGCCGGTTGGACTTCGTCGAGATTGTTGCGCCCAACGACACCAATCCCGGCGATCAAGCAGACAATACCGCGCGGATCGCGGATTGCCTTGCCGTAATCTACCTCATGACGTTGGCGACCAAAGACGAGCCGCTGGCACGTCCCGCGCTGGCGGCAGCGCGGCAGCATGGGATTCCGGTTCTGCCGATCCTCGTGCAGGGAGCGAACGAGCAACTGCCACGCGAACTGACGTCGCTAAAACCACTCAATTGGAACCGGGGCGAAGGCATCCTACCGATCATCAACGTGCTGGTCAAACTGATTCGTGAGCGTGACCGCGCCGAACAAACGGTGACGGACGACGACGATGACAACGACGGCGATCTGGCGGTCAAACTGCGCGATCTGGCGCATCGTTTTCAGTCGGCGTCCGAGTTTGAGCGCGTGCCGCTGGCGCAGCAGCTCCTTGAATGCGTCCGCAGCGGGACGCATTATGCGGCGGTCGAACCGGTCGTCGCTGATGCGCTGTCCGTCGTATGCGCCTATGCCCGCCAGTTGGATGCTTCAAAAGACGTGTCTGCTTTCTTAAACATGACGAATATTCCTATCGATCCATCGCCAGAACATGCGGTCGCGTGGGCGGCGGCATTGGTTGACCGCGCACTGCTCGAATATGCGCTCTTCACCTCGACCGCGATGATTAGGTACTGTGAAGCGGCGATCAGCGACATCGAATGGGCGCTAGAACTTGATCCACAAAATCATGCTTATCGCCGGTGGCTAAACCTGTTCAAATCCTCACTGCGGAAATCAGCCGCATAGAGATCGGGATCGCGCTGCCAAGCGTGATCCCGCTCGATCGAGAGACCACTTGCATCAGTGAAAGGAATGCACAATGCAATCGGAGCCGCAAGCCAACATCATCGTGCAGATAATTGACGCCGTTGACGTTAGTTACCGCAAGAAGATCCTTCGTCTGCTGCCGCCGCTGGTCCGCAGCGAAACCTATCGGCTCGGACACCACGCGAACGACGTTCCCGAAACGGATCGCGTGGACTTGACCCCACACGAGATCGAGCAGTTGCTCATTCCGAAAGTCGAATGGCTGGTGCGGGGCATCGCGTGGCTGATTCTGACGCTGCTGCCCGACTTTGGCGGATCGCGGCAGGGCGAACTCACCCGCCGCCAGATCGATCTCGCCCACCGGATTCTGTTTCTACGGGGGTATCGCCCCGAAAACGCCCGGCAATCGCATTATGAGGCGACGGCTGATCTATCGCTTCCGGTCAGCCGGTACGTAGAAGTCGAATCGGGACAAGACGAACACAAAATCCCCCTGTTGGTGGAGAACGGCAGTATCATTATTCAACCGGGATGGGTGGTCGCGCTCTACCTCAACGAGTGGTTTTATATGCCGGGAAACCTATCGGCGCACTTGATCAACAAAGCCAGCCTCGTCACGCAAGGGATTGCGCTCGTAGGATCAACCGCTATCGACGGCGGTTTCCTCGGTTGGATTCAGGTTTCGATTGTGAACACAAGCACAAAGCCGTTTGTGCTGCGCGACAAGGGCATCATCTGTAAGGTCTTTTTTGGATGGTTGGGGGAATACGTTGACCAACCATATGCCTACGCGAGCTTGAGTCTGGCAGAGCATATCAAGAACGAATAATCCCCATGTGGAGGCGGAGTACAGGCGATGGCGACTAAACCCCAGACCGAGCAGTACATTGCCAAGCTGCTGGAATACAGCTTTGAAGGCAATCACCCCATCGGCTTTGATCACCGGGGACAACTCATCAAGTTGGCTCCGCTCGATGCACCGGCGAAACACAAATTTGCCACCGCTCTGTACAGTGTTGCCGCGAGCGGCACTGAGGTTTCGCCGTCACTCACGGCAACCCTCGCGTTGTGGGCATATCCGCCGCTTGATTTTCTGGCGGATATGCTCGTTCACGCCTTCGTCAGCGCGGCTGAACGCGACCACATCTTCGACATCTCGATTTTTGGCGAAGTCATGCTGGCGCTGTGGGAGGCGATCAGTCAGCGTGGCGACGGGCGTCAGGCGTTTTCAGCGATCACGCGGCGGCTGCTGGGGCTGCTGCGCCAACGACAGGTGTTTGCGCATCTCAGCGATGCGAGCGGTCAGCGTTTGCAAGATGCTTATCAAGAATCGGCAGGCGACCCGTGTTACGTGCTGATAGATGAAGTCTGTGCGTATCTTGCTTGCGTGTACGATGATCCACGCTACGGGCTTCCCGAACAGCTTCGCTGGTGGAACCTGCCGCAGTACATGATCGAGGTGATGCCGTTTGCGGTTACGTTGGAAATGGCGAGTTATGTTGCCCATCACGCCGAGAGGGAAGCCGCTCTCCTATTGGATCGGTATCGCGCCGCGCCACCGGTGACCGACCGTCTGCGGGTCGCCGCGAACTGGTCGTTCCACGAGATTCTGAAAGGGTTCATCCCGACGTTCAATCACCTGCTTGGCGATCAGCCTGCCGCGCGTCTGCCCACCTTCGATGAAGGTAAGTTCCTCGTTGAACAGGTGATGTGGCAGCAGACCGAACTGCGCGACGGTCTGCGCCTGAAGCGGGATGTCACCGCCCTTACGCTGCTGCCGTCCGACCCGGACAGCGCACTGCTCGCGGGCATTAACGCAAATCTCGCCGTGCTGGATGGCGACAATAACCGCCGCTTTGTCAGCAACAGCAATTATGTCAGCAGCGCCACCCACACCAATCAGCTTTTGTCGCATAACCAGTATTCGATCTGCATTTTGCTCGTGCGTGACTGTCCTCCTGATGCCAACATATCGCAATTCTAACGTCGCAATTGTTTGAAATGTAATTCAGTTATGTTATTATAAGATCGTCGAGGATCGCCCGCCGCCGACCTCGTGCGTCCAACAGTCGACTTGCAGCGCAGTGCAGGACTTGACTCACTATGGCTGAACCTTCATCACTCGCTGACCCGTTTCAG
>JACSRG010000339.1 GCA_014879865.1 Anaerolinea sp. | reverse complement strand
TAGCTTTGCAGCAATCTACGACGCCAACCGTTCCTAAGGTAAAAAGTCACCCACTGCCGCCGCTATGGCGTTGAGCACAAAATCTCAACGAACAATCGGGGTCTTCGTAAAGCCCGTTTCCTGCATATTCGCCGTCCAGTTTGAAGGAAAGGTACAACAGCATGTCTAAAACATCGAGATTCCGCCACCGTCGAGAAAAAAGCAACCAACGCAAAGCGCGGGAAGCCGTGCATCCCAAGCCCGTTACGCGTACCAACAAAGAGGAGAAACCACTGCCGCAACCCCTCGACTCCCCTATCACCTCCGCTGACTCCATCGCAGGTTCGCTCTTCGATGAAGACTCGCCCCTCAACAAACCCAAAGCACTCGGCTCCGCGCTGGTCGAATTGTCTCAGGGCAATCCTGATGAACGCAAGATGTGGAAGAACACAAGCGGAACCTCACGGACGGGGAGTAAGTTAACTCTACCGGCAGTCAGGAAAGATGAAAACCTGAAACGACGGCGCAATTCGTCAACTCGAAAAGACGTTCGTTAACGAACCGGAGTAGAAAGCGAGATCAGCATGGCAGTTCACGTGTTAGTCTTTGACCCGATGAAAATGTCCAGCATAGCGGAGTTCGAGCAGCAGTTGGAAGCGTACTTGAGCGATGGTTGGGAAATCTTGCACGCGCTTGCTGGCAATCGCGCTGGCGTTGCTGAAGGAGTACGGAATTTTCGCAACTCCTCCAGACTAATTTCGCCAGAGCACAAAGATTATGTCGTCTTCGTCTTGCGGAATGCCATGCTGGAGCCATCCACACTGACGCAGGCGAGCCCGCAGGCTTAGAAGCAGTTCTCGATACTGCTAAGGCTGGCAATCGTGAACACGCGGGCTTCGCACGAAAACACTCGTGGGTTGATGAACTGAATTGGCACTACAGGAGAAAATCATGGCTGTGAAGCTGTACGTTGGTCATCTTGCTTTGCACGTTACCCAAGCCCAGATCGAAGCGCTGTTTCGTCAAGTGGGAAACGTGACCGATTCCTTTCTGGTCACGAACCGCTACACGGGAAAATCCAACGGCTTTGCCTTCCTCAATTTGGACAGCGAGGTTGTCGCTCTCGAAGCCGTCCAGCGCTTCAACGGTTATGTGCTCGACGGGCTTGCACTGACCGTCCATCTACTTGTTGACAGTGAGAAAGCGACGATCAGGAAACTGAAGCTGCCTGAAGCGCCGGGCAGCGTTGAAACAGGGGAATGAACCCCACTGAATCCAGTGCAGTATGGCGGACAGTCATACAATTCGGCTTGCTTTACATTCCACCTGAACAGCGTTATACTGTAAATTAAGCACAGTATTTCGCGCCAGCGACTATTGTTGATGACAACCTACCCTACACCTCAGGTTTGATGGTGCCCGTTGAGCCGCTGTTATCGTCTTAAACGCGACTCAGGCATCTCCTGCTCATCAAACGCACCCCCAGACGACACATGCCATTTAACGAGTCACTCCGAAGGGGTTCGTAAGATTATGAAGATCAACTGGAGAGTTTTGGTCGCCGCAGCCCTCATCGTGCTGGTCAGCCTATGGGCATTCGAGTCGCTCCGTCCCCGTTTTTACTCCGGCACGGAACTATCCATCGAACTCGGTCGCGGTGAAGTGATCCTGACCAATCCATCTGAGCAACCGCTATCCGTGCAACTGATGGGTACGGGATCACGCCTGTTTACCATCACCAGCGATAATGAGACCCTACGCGGGACATCGACGCGGCAGGGCACCGGACGCAATACCACGCAGCAATTCACCCTCACGCTGCCAACCGGAATCAGCAATTTCACTATCCTGAACGGCGCGGGCGTCAACCTGCTTGCAAGTTCCACGACTGCCCTTGAAGCACAAGTCCAATCGATGAGTGGCTCGGAAACAACGACGACCTTGATCATCACCGCAGTAGTCCTCTTATCCCTTGCGTTTTATATGTTCCGTGCAACCGGGCGCCACTTGAGTAACCCTTTTCGTCGCCAAGCCGTGACCACGCCTTCCAAGCCGAACATTTTCACAGCAGGGGAGCCCGGTCAAGCCCGTCCGATGCGCGCCTACGGTGACAACCGCGCCGACATTTCCGAGAAAACATAGCCGGAGATTAAGCGTGTGAGACGTATAGGGTGATCCGCAAAGGGAGGGTTTACAGCCTCCCCCACCATCAGGGGATTCTGGTCGTCTTACCGGAAATGGCGGGACGCTCGGAGATTCACACGCACAGCGATCAGGAGATCAGGCGGTTTCATGAGACCGTTGTCATCGCGTCGGAAGCCGATTACATCAAATACTATGCGGGTGTCGTGGAACGCCTATGTGCTCCCCTCACCCGCTGGTTGGCAATCGGGTTCGCGCAGGACAAAGCGCGGGCATCATCGCTGTAGCACCTCGGCAAATGAAAGGGAACGATCTATGGAAACCGTCAAGCCTCTCACGTATCTCGAATGGATAGCTTTAACAGTTCTCTACCAGCACCGCGACCGCGCGTCCAGCCCGCTCCGTTACGTGGGCTTACCTGCGACGGTCAGCCGGCTGATTCAGCGCCAACCACCGCTGGCGCAGTGGATCGGCAAGCCCAACGACCAGCAGATTCACATTACCCTTGCGGGAATTGCCACTTACGAGACATCGAGCGACGCAACATAGGCGTTGTCGCCGCCGCGTTCATACTCGACAAACGTGCTGCTGCCCTGAATCGACACAATGATGTAATCGCCGCCATCGTTCGCAGCGCCGATCTGCGCTAAGAAACCGTTTTACAACTGCAACCCTGTTGGCGAGGATTGCGCTGTTGAGTCCGTTTCGAGATAATGAGGAGAATTACAGCAGCGATTCTGAGAGTCTTGACCCTACCCTATGAGCGAAGCCAACACCATTCACGACGATGCATTACCGCTGACCATTCAGTCACTCGCGGAGCAGTTCGCGGCGTGCGGACTGGCTGCCGGGCAAACGGTGGTCGTGCATACGGCAATGAGCAAACTGGGGTGGATTGTCGGCGGCGCAGTCAGCGTGATCGAGGCGCTGCTTCAGGTGCTAACCCCGACTGGCACGCTGATGATGCCCGCCCATACCAGCGGCAACACCGATCCATCCGGTTGGCAGCATCCTCCCGTTCCCCAAGCGTGGTGGCAGATCATCCGTGATCACATGCCCGCCTACGACCCGGCAGTTACGCCCACGCGCCAAATGGGCGCGGTCGCCGAATTGTTCCGTACCCTGCCCGGTGTCCAGCGCAGCGCGCACCCGATTAGTTCGTTTGCCGCTTATGGCGCGCACGCTGCCTATCTCACCGCCGACCATCACGTGACGGATGAATTCGGGCTGACTTCGCCATTAGGTCGGCTCTATGAACTGGATGGTTACGTGCTGCTCATCGGCGTTGGACACAGCAACAACTCCTCGCTCCACGTTGCCGAATGGCGCGCTCATTTTCCAAGCAAACGGACGATTCGTCAGGGCACGGCGATGCGGGTGAATGGGGAACGCCAGTGGGTGGAGTTTGACGAACTCGACCTGAACTCGGATGATTTCGACCAGATTGGCGACGCCTATGAAGTCGAAAACGGCATTCGACGGGGCAGCATCGGACGGGCTGAGATCCGCTTCATGCGGCAGCGCCCGCTGGTTGACTATGCGGTGACATGGATGGGACAGCACCGGCGTTAGTGATGGAGCTTATTCAACTGCACGGAGATCACTCGTAGGGGGAGGAAAGCGCATGTTTGGGAGCGATCACGCCGAGTCAGAGGCAGTCATGCAGGTGGTTGTTGCTGAAACGACAGCCTTCTGGATGAAAGACTACGATGCGTGGGCAAACTGCTGGTTACAGACTGCGGATACGCGCCGGGTTGGATGGTGGGCGCGCGGAGGAATTCGGATTACCGAAGGATGGGATGGTCTCAGCGCGTCAGTCCGGGAAGCGATTGCTAACAACCCGATTCCGAATCCCCGTGCGGTTCAAGTGCGCCGCGAACGTGTGCAGGTCAGAACCAGTGACAACATGGCATGGGTGACATTCGAGCAGTATGGCGCAGACACCGGCGAACCCGACATGGATATGCCGGGGTTAAGCTACGAGACACGCATACTGGAGAAGCACGATGGGCAGTGGAAGATCGTGTATGTCGGCTGGCTGCTCGCAGGTGAATAAGCGCGCGCTCGTGCCTGCGTGACGGAAGACAAATCCAAATTATACAAGCAGCGAGGCACGGGTTCGGTCACACACCCACCCCTCCCCGAAATCAGGGAGGGGAAAAGACAGGCTAGTTTCTTCGCATCGTGGGAGAAGGGCTTTTGATGCATTTGCCCTAGTTGTTAGACCTTGACGACGATGATTTCGGTCTGCGGCTTGCCCAACCATTCATTACCGTTTTCGGTTACGAGCACATCTTCTTCGAGCGAAACCAAGCCGTAGCCGGGGACTTGCACGCCGAGTTCGAGCGTGTAGCAGTTGCCCGCTTCGACGATGCCAAAGGGAGTTTGACCGTAGCGCTCCCAACGGGGACCCAGCAGCGTAGAGCCATCGTGGACGGTGCGCCCAATGTGATGCCCGACCGCGTGTTGATATTCGGGGTAGCCTGCTGCGACGATGGTACTGCGTGCCGCATCATCGACAACCGCGCCCTGCACGCCCGGTTTCAGAATGGCGGCGGCTGCCATGATCGCCGCGCGCACCGAGTCAAAGGCATGTTGGACGGGTGCGGGGACTTCGGTTTCATGTGCGGGTTGTAGATACCATACGCGCTGAATATCGGAGATGTATTCGTTGAGTACCACACCTTGATCGATGCGCACTGTCTGCCCCGCCTTCGAGACATATTTGTCCGATGGCGAGACATGCCCGACAGGAGAATCCGGCCCACAAGTGACAGTCGGGCAGTAAGCATGATCCCATGAAGGGACAACACCTTCTTTCGCGTATTCGTTATGGATGAACTGCGCGATTTCGAGTTCGGTTAAGCCGGGTTTCAGATAGCCTGTGATGCGGTCGATGATGTCATCGGTGAGGGCGACGGCGGCACGAATACGGGCGACTTCGCCGGGTGTTTTCCGACCGCGCAGGGCATTGAGTACGCCTTCTGCCGAGATAATCTGATATGGCTTACCCGCGAGATAACGCTGAAGGGTCAAGTACATGCCGTGCGACAGACCATCGGCGGCGGTGTCGCTTTCGCTGTAGTTGACGGCGACCTCTTTAGGCGCAAGGCGATCCAGCACTTCGACGAGTGCGGGCTGGATGCTCTGGTCGTACTTGATGCATTCATCCCAGATGCCCATGCGCTCGAAATTGACTATCTCATAGCGTCCAGCAATCGCCACTTTATAGCCGGATTTGGTGATGATCAGGGCGGTATGCCATGTCACATTGACGGGGGAGATCAGCGGGAGCGCGGGATCGGCGTTGTGCTCGGTTTCGCGGACGAAGGTCAGCCACGCATCAACGTTCTTTTCCTGAAGGATTCCGACTGCTTGATTAATCTTTTCGATTTGAATGGTGTAATCCATCGTTGAAAGTCCTCAATCGCTAACTGGGTAAAAAAACAGACGGAACGCTACGCGATCCGCCTCTTTGAAGGGCATGTTTTGCCTATCGCCGCACTAGCGCAGCGAACGCGGGTCGAAGGCATCGCGCAGCCCGTCGCCCAAAAAGTTGATGCCCAAGGTCGTCAACATAATAAACACTGCGGGGAAGAACCAATAGTACCAGTAGTTGATGTAGGTATTGGCTTCGCCCATGATGTTACCCCAAGTAGGGGTTGGTGCGCGCACGCCCAAGCCCAAGAAACCGAGATAGGCTTCAAGCAGAATGGCACCCGCAACGCCGAGGGTCGCAGATACGATGATCGGCGCAAAGCAATTGGGCAGAATGTGCTGGAAGATAATGCGCGTATCGCGCGCGCCAATCGACCGCGCCGACGTGATGTATTCTTGCTCTTTGATCGACAGAACGACTGAACGGACGATGCGCGAGACACGCATCCAACTGGTTAGCCCGATGACAAAGACGATTACGATCATGGTGCTGCTGAATTGCCGCCCGAACAGGATAAAGTCGGGGAACTGGGATGGGTCGGAGAAGATGCGGAGCGCGATCAATGCCAAGAACAACTGCGGGATGCTCAACATGGCTTCGGCAAAGCGCATCAACATGCTATCGACCACACCGCCCAAATACCCCGCCACTAGCCCGATCATAGTGCCGACGAACATTTGCACTAACACAGCAGTAACGCCAATGAACAATGAAATCTGCCCGCCATAGACCGCGCGCGCCAGCAGGTCACGCCCAATCACGTCGGTGCCAAATGGAAATTCGCTGGAAGGATAGAGCAGCGCACGCCCCGGATCGTTATACCGTGAAGCGGGTTCGGGGATCAGGATTGAGCCGATAACGACGAAAGCGAACACGATCACCAGCAGTAACGCACCGACCAACGCCATACGATGCCGTCTCAGGCGTGCCAAACTACGTGATAGATTCGACCTGCGTTTTTCATGGGTTTGCAGCTTGGCGGCTGATTGTGTAGTTGGAATTTGTTTGACAGTACTCATTGGCGGCATCTCGTTCGTGTCGGCTAATAACGAATACGGGGGTCGAACCACGTGTAAACAATGTCCGTCAAAATCTGGAATACGACGACCAGCACGCATAACAGCATCAAGATTGTCATCATCACCGGCACATCGGCACGTTCAAAACTCTCGATGAATAAACGTCCCATGCCGGGCCATGCAAAAATGCGTTCAGTGACGACCGCCCCCGCCAGCAAGAAGGGCAAATCCAGTCCCATCAGCGTGATCAACGGGAGAGCGGCGTTTTTCAACGCGTGGCGGCGAACGACTGCCCCATCCGATAAGCCTTTGGCGTGCGCTGTGCGAACATAATCCTGCCCCATGACTTCGAGCATGGATGAGCGAATAAACCGGACATATGCCGCAAGCTGAATGGCGACCAGACAGAATACAGGCATGATCATGTGGACGATCAGGTCAACCGTTGAACCATTGCCTGTTCCTCCGATGGGTAAAGCTGGTAAGCTCCACCTCGCAAACTGCACGCCGAATATGTAGATCGTCATCAGTGCGATAAAAAAGATGGGCATAGAATAAAAGAAGAACGATGTACCGGTTATCAAGTTATCAATGAAAGTGTATTGTCGTGTGGCGGAATAAACACCTATGCCAAGCGCCAGCACGACTGTGATTGTATACGCGGGAACCATCAGCGTAAGAGTAGCGGGTAAACGTTCTTCGATGCGCGTCCATGCGGGTTTACGGGTGACGAATGAAATGCCTAAGTCACCACGCAGCACTCCGCGCCGCGTACCGGGGCGCAGATCGGTTCCGTCTCCGCGCACATCGATCATTTGCCAGTCGTTGCCCACCAACCAGACAAAATACTGCACCATGAGGGGTTGGTCTAAGCCCATGCGGCGGCGAATTTCTTCGCGCTGGGCGGCGGTTGGGCGCTGGCGGCTTTCCGCGAATACGGCAAGCGGGTCGCCCAGCGCGTTGGTGAAGGCAAATAGAACAAAGCTAATGATGACGAGCAGCGGGATCGACTGCAAAATTCGCCGCAATAAATATTGAGTCATGCGCGGTACTTTCGGTCAGTGAATAGAAAAGCGGAGATGGGGATTTTACGCCCATCTCCACCTTTACGAACGACGAAACTTAGTTGCTGAGCTGCCAGTTCACAATGTCGAACCACTGGTTGCCCACGCCCGAACCGATGACCGGTTGCGCGGCGAAGCGGCTGGTGACATACACGTAGTTGTCGCCACGCGGGAACAGGTTGACCAGCGGCACGTTGTCGCGCATGATTTCCTGAATCGTGTAAGCGGCGGCAAGGCGTTCATCAGCATCCAGCGAGGACAGCGTGACCTGCGCGGCTTCGTCCATCTCGGGGCTGCAGAAGCCGGTGAAGTTTTGACCACCCTGATTTGTTTCGCTGGGAATCTGGTCGCAGTTCAGGGCTTCGTAGACGGTCACGTTCGCCGGGTTGGTAAGCGCGGTGTTGTTGGCATACTGCGCGATATCGTATTCGCCAACGGCGTTGATGCCGCTGTTCGCCCACGAACCGAAGAATTCGGTCGCGGGGTAGATTTCGAGGATCGTGCCGATGCCGACAACGGCGAGCTGCTGCTGTACGACTGCTTGAATGTTATTGCGCCAACCGGCGTTGGTGGTGCTGTAGCGCAGAACGAGTTCTACACCGTTCTGATCGCGCGTGCCATCGCCGTTGCTATCGACCCAACCGGCTTCGTCGAGGAGCGCGTTCGCCTGATCGATGTCGTGCGGGGTCACGCCGAGGTCGGGGTTTTCAAACGGCGAGCTGGCATAGATGCTGTCGGTGGCGCTGACGGTACCAGCGAGAAGCTGATCCGAGATCGCCTGACGGTTGAGTGCGAAGCGAATCGCCTGACGGACGCGGACATCCTGAAGCGCGGGGTGACCGGCACGGGGATGTTCTTCCGTGCGGAGGTTCAGCCACAGGCTTTCGATGTAACCACCGAACACGGTCGAGCAAGTTACACCTTCGAAAGCGCAAACACGGGGCTTGTCGCCTTCGCTGATGTTCGGGACGAAGTCAAGCTGCCCCGCCTGAAGCGCCGCGTACTGAGTTTCGGTATCGGGGAAGAAGCGCAGAACGATTCGACCGATATTGGGCGTGCCACCCGCGTAGTTGGGGTTGACTTCAAACGTCATCTGTTCGCCACGACGCCATTCGCTCAAGACATACGGACCACTGAAGACCGTTGGGTCTTGGTTGGCATCAGCGAATTCGATGCTGCCTTCGGCTTCGTACACAGGGCGGAAAATGTGCGCCGGGAGAATCGTCGACAGACCGGGCGAACCCGCCATGTCTTCGGGGAACGGTTTCGGCGTATTGAAGGTCAGCGTGAAGGTGCGCTCGTCAACCGCTTCCACGCTTTCGAGGGCTTCGGCAATCGAGCTGGCTTGCAGGAAGTTGTTGGCGGGGTCTTCAATCATCTGATAGGTGAAGACGAGGTCATCCGAGGTCAGCGGCGTACCATCGCTCCACAGCAGCCCTTCTTTAAGGGTGATGGTGTAGGTCAGGTAGTCTTCGCTAATCCCACCATTTTCCACAGACGGAACTTCATCCACCAGAACGGGGACGGCTTCGAGCGTGTCGGAAATATCCCACAGGCTCGCCTGAACGAGGTCATTCGCCCACTGGGCGAACGCCATGCTGGTGTAGAAACCGTTCATGCTGTCCGGTTCCTGCGCGAAACCGACAGAGAGCGTAGGCACATCCTGCGCTGTCACCGGCGCAATCATCAAGCCGAGTGCCAGAACGACGAATAGGGCTGTACCGACAAATCTGCGAATCGACTTCATAAGCATCATTCTCCTTAAGTAAATCATCAGCCTGAAGCTCAGTAAAACACGCGCCAAGGAGCCGTAAAGTTCGGTTGACTTTTCTGGATTTTCTTGGCGGGACACTGATGGGCATTTTAGCCTGCTAAATATGTACAATGCAAGTTTTCTTTGGGTTTGTCTTTGCGGTATTGTTTGCACCCATCGGATTTAATCCTTATTAGGCACTTGGTGAAAGGACATTCCGCATGACCAATACCTCTAGGCAGTTAATTTCATCGGGTACACCATGGGAAAAAATCGTCGGGTATTCGCGGGCGGTGCGCGTAGGAAACAGCGTATTTGTCAGCGGGACGACCGCCAGCGACGAAAACGGCGTGGTGCAGGGCGTGGGCGATCCATATGCACAGGCACTGTATATCCTCCAAAAGATTGAACGGGCGCTGGAACAGGCAGGCGCGACCATGCGCGATGTGGTACGCACACGGGTCTATGTGATCAACGTGGATCACTGGCAGGAAGTGGGTAAAGCGCACGCGGCGTTTTTCGCGGATGTGCGCCCCGCCAACACGCTGGTGGAAATTAGCAAGCTGGTGAATCCCGATCATCTGGTCGAGATTGAAATCGATGCGGTGATCGGAAGTGCAAGCACACCATGAAATTTAGTTTGCGGCTGAACAATGACCTGCCAATTCATACCTATGTCGAGATGGCGCAAGCGGCGGAGCAGGCAGGATATGACCAATTCTGGGTAAGCCACGACCTGTTCATCCGCAGCGCGCCAGTGATTTTGACAGCAGTTGCACTGGCGACGACGCGGATTGAAATCGGGACGTGCATCGTCAACCCGTACACGATGAATCCGGCGGAAATCGCCATGATGGCGGCGACGTTAGATGAGATCAGCGGCGGACGGTTCAATCTGGGACTCGCGGCGGGCGCGGCGGAGTTCTTGAAGTGGATAGGAATTGAGCAGAGCAAACCGCTTGCCGCCGTGCGCGAATCGGTTGACGTGATCAACCGCGTGCTGAAGGGCGAACGCGCCGCGCTGAATGGTGAATCACTCCAGTGGAGTGATGAGGCGTATTTGCGTTTTGCGGCGGGGCGGCGCGTTCCCGTCTATATCGGCGCGATGAGTCCACACATGCTGCGGTTGACAGGCGAGATCGCGGATGGTGGGCTGCCGCTGCTGTTCCCGCCGGAACATTACACGACGGTGGTCGAGTACATCCGCGAAGGGGCGGAAAAGGCGGGACGCAGCGTAAACGAGCTTGATATTGCCGGATGCGTATGGTGTTCGGTCGGGGATGATCAAGCGGCGGCAGAAGATGCGCTGCGCGAGAAAATCGCGTATTACGGTCACGCATTGAGTCCATTGATCTGGGATCGGTTAGGGCTGACGCGTGGGGATTTCGATGCAATCGAACACGCGATCATGGTAGAGCGCGATGTTGAAAAAGCGAAGGCGCTCGTTACCCCCGCCATGCTGCGGATTGGCATTGTAGGTACAACAACCCAGTTGATCGAACGACTGGAAGGACTGGTCGCGCTCGGCGTGCGTCATTTGAGCTTTGGTCCGCCGTTGGGAAGTGTTCCCCTTGAAGCGGTGCGCGCCATCGGGCGTGACGTTATCCCCCATTTCAAAGGATCAAACTTTCAAGTCTAAGATTCGCGCGTGACCGTTGAGGCGATTCGGTATGTGTCAAGGGGTTGAAACAAGTTCGGGAAAAACATTAGGGAAGATTCGGTCGTGACGACGGGCAGACCGACCTGTTAAGCGAACAAACTTAGTTGCACAGCACGTTCTAGGGGACGCCCTCTCCTTCCTCACTCGTGGTCTGCCCCGATAAACTGGGGTAGACCATTCTTTGTTTTGCGCGATGAGTTCGGAAAGCAGTTTTCAGCGCTGCCAAATCCTGTTAAGATCGATGGATCTTGCATTCTTGGAGTCTCCTATGCTGTCTGCCTCGTGGCTGCGTTTGCTGCCTGCCGCTCTGGTCATCACGCTGATGCGCATTGTCTTGGCGATCTCGCTCTCCAGCCTAATCTTCTCCGGCGCACTCGAAACGTATTTGTCATGGGGCGTGGCAATAACACTGGTCACAAACATAGTGCATATGGTGTTGGTGCTGTTCATGCCCGCTGATGACCGCCTGATGATGGGCATTCAAGACACTCCCGGCGTTTTAACAGCCGTCGCCCTCACCGCGATCAGCGTGGCGTTGGGGAGCGGCAGCGCGCTTCTACTGCCCACTGCCTTGACGTTTATTACGCTATCCGCGCTGCTGACGGGCGGCTTTCTCATCTTGCTCGGCACGCTCAAACTCGGCAATCTCGTTCGCTACATCCCCTATCCGGTGATCGGCGGTTTCCTTGCCGGGTCGGGGTGGCTGCTGCTGCGCGGAGCGCTCGGCGTAATGGTCGGCACACATGCCTTCCCAGCCGATCTGCTGACGTTCGCGCAGCCTGACCAGATCGTCTACTGGCTACCGGGGACCATCTTCGCGCTAGCGCTGTTGGCGGGTTCGCGCCGGTCGCCGCGCCCGCTGACGATTCCGCTCATCATCGCCGCCGGATTTGTCGCCTTCTATGTCGGCTTGGCGCTGACCGGCACTTCGATGGCGGAGGCAAGCACGCGCGGGCTGCTCTTGAACGGCGTCGGCAGCAGCGCTACATGGCAACCGCTCTCCTTCAGCACTTTCGCCCAAGCCGATTGGAACATTATTGCCCGGCAGATCGGCACGCTGGTGGCGATCTGCGCCCTCTCGGCTATCACGCTGCTGCTGAACGTCTCCGGTATCGAACTGGTAATGCAGCACGAAATCGCTCTCAACCGTCACCTGACTTACAGCGGCATTGCCAATCTGCTGTCCGGGCTGCTTGGCGGTGGCGTCGGTTTTCACTCGCTCAGTACAACCACCTTACAGGTGCGTTTGGGGGTGCGCGGGCGGATTGTGCCGATCGTGGTCATCACGGTGACGCTGCTGTTCTTGGGCTTCGGGCTGGGGCTGCTGGTTTATGTGCCGCGCGCGCTGCTGGGCGGGCTGCTGCTCTTTCTCGGCTTGGCGATGATCGACGATTGGCTAATTCAAGGCTGGCGCAAATTCAACCGCCTCGACTTCGCCACTGTGCTGCTGATCATGGTCACGATTGCGTTCTATGACTTCCTCGTCGGCGTCCTCGTCGGGATGCTGCTCATCGCCCTGAGCTTTATCTTTAATTCCAGCCGGACTCGCATCGTCCATCACACGCTTTCCGGCGACCACGCCCGTAGTCATATCGAACGTTCCCTGATCGATCAACGGTGGTTGTCGGAGTTCGGCGCGCAGACTTACATCCTTGAACTGCAAGGATTTCTGTTCTTTGGCACGGCGAACGCGCTGCTGCAAATCATTCGCGAGCGCATTCGCGAACAACCACCGCTGCGTTATCTGGTGCTGGACTTCAAGCGCGTCATCAACTTCGACTCGTCGGTCGTCTACAGCTTTTCTAAAGCGGTGCAGTTGGCGCACAAACACGGCTTTCAGATCGTGCTTTCCAACCTGAACACACGCGATCTGCGCAGCTTCGAGCGAATGGAGTTGCGCGTTGGCGCTGAACTGCGCGATTTTCCCGATCTCGATCAGGCGCTCGAATGGTGCGAGGATCGCATTTTGGAGCAGTATGCCGTACGCATTCCGCCCAGCAGTACGGTAACAATCGCCGATTATTTGGTCGAACAGGGGGTTGAGCGGGCGCTGACCGACCGACTGCTGCCCTATATGGACAGGCGCACGCTTGCCCCCGGTGAAGTTCTGCTGCGGCAGGGCAGCCCCTCCGAAGACCTATATTTCATCGAGGCGGGGCGCGTTTCGGTGATGTTCACGCAGCCCAATGGTAGCGCGATCCGCCTTGGTTCGCGCACAGTCGGCACGACAGTGGGCGAACTCGGCTTTTATCTGCACACGCCGCGCTCGGCATCTATCATCGCCGATACCGAGACGGTCGTATATCGTCTGGATACACAGTGCTTCGAGCGCATGGCTACGGCTGATCCCGAACTGCTGATCGCGTTCCATCACTTGATTTTGCGCATCGTCTCAGAGCGGATGGTGGTCGCCAGCCGCGAGATCGCCGCACTCAAGCGGTAGAGAACCCGACATGTCGCAGAGCATATACTATCGGCGGGCAGTCACATAGGCATCAAGATTAAGATTGAGCGAGACCTAAAAGCTGAAAAGTAGCGGGTCTCGCTTTTCGTTTCTGGATTTTGCAACGGGCAAGTTGCGAGAGAAGAGCAGGACAATTGCAGCGAAATCGTGGAATACGGAGAGGAAAGATAGGCATTTTCTTCCAGCCCCAAGGCGAACGAAAAATCACATGTCCATGAGCGAAACGGGCGACCTGTATGGAAATGCTGTCATGGAAAGCTCGATTGATACGATCAAAACCGAAGGTGCGGATTACTGCTTTCATTCCCGACAGGTAAACCATACTGAGCTTTTTGCGTATTTGGAAGGTTGGCACAACCGACAGCGCGTACCCTCGGTTACCTCAGTCCTGCCCAGTGAAAATACTTTGTTTTCAGGACAAGTTTTTGTGTCAGCTAGCCCAATGCAGCGCGTACTTCTGGAAGTTTCCCCTGTGAACCGAGTTTTTCCGACTTATTCACGATGAATCTGGCGTATTCCTCGACGAATAATGCGCCCGGTTTGCGAAAGTCGAAGTCTTCGGGGTAATCACGGAAATACTCCCGATGAACCCTAGTCCATACCAACCGCCCGTCCGTGTCAATATTGACCTTTGTCACGCCGAGCTCTGCTGCCCGCTTGAACTCATTTTCGTCCACACCGCGCGCAGATGGATCAAGCGTACCGCCTGCTGCGTTAATGCGCAGCACCTCATCTTGTGGGACAGAACTTGAGCCATGCATCACCAGCGGCACACCGGGAAGCTGCTGCTGAATTGCCTCAATCCGCTCAAAGTGAAGCGACTGTTGTCCTTTGAACTTATATGCCCCATGACTCGTCCCGATAGCGACCGCAAGGCTATCGCAACCAGATTGTTCGACAAAAGCCTTTGCCTCATTCGGATTGGTGAGCATGGCGTGTTTCTCGTCAACAGTGATGTCCTCCTCGACGCCACCGAGCATTCCCAGTTCTGCTTCTACCGAAAGCCCTTTGGCATGGGCACGTTCCACTACCCTTCGCGTAATCGCCACATTTTCCTCGAACGACGCATGCGACGCATCAATCATTACTGAGGAGTAAAAGCCGGAGTCGATACAAGCATAACAGGTGGCTTCATCGCCATGATCAAGATGGACGGCATAAATGGCTTCGGGATAAAGCTGTTCAGCAGCGCGGATTATCGCTTCAATCATGGGGATACCGGCATATTTCCGTGAGCCCTTGGAAAGTTGAATGATAAAAGGTGCTTGAGCATTTATGTGACCGAGGAAAAGTCCAAGCGCCTGTTCCATGTTATTGATGTTATAGGCACCAATGGCATACTTTCCATATGCCGGACGAAAAAGTGCATCTGTACTGACGATCATGCGGTTACTCCTTACTTTCGATTTGATACCTGAATGCAGACTTCTGAAAGCTATATAGCCGAATTCAGTAACCTACTACGAAACAAGGTAAGGTTGTAGGGGGCGACAGCTTTCTCACAGCGAAAATTCATTTAACAAACAAAGAGTTCTGGAATCAAAATGGTCGGCGCGCAGGAGGTTGCTTCCACTAAGGATGAAATCCGGGACTTAACAGGACATCTCACGCAGAAATTGGGACTGGCTTCTCATGACGGCAGGACACCTCACGGCTTACGCTGTTAAGGAACAGCAATTCCAGTGCGTATCTGCAGCGCTGTTTCTGGTGACAACCCGTCGAGGAGGTGCAATATGCTTACGAAACGCCCCAACGCTCAAGCGACTGGCGAAGCGGAGCGCGCGATTTCGCCTACGGTCGTCGGAATCCCGCGCGCGCTCCTGTTTCACAAGTATGCGCCCCTGTGGACAACTTTCTTTCAATCGCTCGGATGTGAGGTCATCATCAGCCCGCAGACCAACCGGCAGATTCTCGAACAGGGCATCCGCCACGCCATTGACGAGAATTGTCTAGCGGTCAAGATTTTCTTAGGGCATGTGCAGTATCTGCTCGACAAAGTGGATTACGTGTTCATCCCGCATATCGAGTGTCTGCATCCCCAAGAGCGAATGTGTGTGAAGCTGTCTGGGCTGGCTGACATCGTCCGCAATACGTTTCGCGCAGTGCGCGTGCTGGAATATGACGTGGATGTGCGCAAGCACCAGCACGAAACGGCGGAACTAACCCGTCTTGGACTCGAGCTGAACGCCCACCGTCCCGCCGTGCGCGCTGCCGTCGCTCGCGCTCAAATGGCACTGCGGGAACATCAACGCGCGGAAATCGAGCAGCAGACCCGCGCGCTGGCTGTTCCGTCAGACTGCCGCGTATTGATCGTTGCCCATGCTTACATTGTTGAAGATGCGCTGATGGGCAAGACGATCAGCCGAATTCTCAAAGGGCTGGGCGTTGACGTGATCTGCGCTGACCGGGTTGATCAGGAGGCTGCGCGCACACTATCGCTGAAGCTGTCCGCGGACTGCTATTGGACGTACAGCAAGGAACTGCTCGGCGGCATTGAAACTTACAAGCAGTTCGTTGATGGGATCATCTTCCTGATGGCGTTTCCGTGCGGTCCAGACTCGCTGATATATACGCTCTGTCAGCACGTGCTTCAGAATGTTCCGTCGTGCGTGCTGAACCTAGACGAACTCCAAGGTGACGCCGGACTCAAGACCCGCTTGGAGAGCTTCATCGACATCCTGCGTCTGAAAAAGGAGCAACCGCTATGACCCCGCGACGTGTGTGCTTTCCGCTCTTGGGCAGCTACTATGTAGCCGAAAAGGTTGTGGGAAGCCTTGTCGGTGACGAGGTGATCCTGCCCCCACCAATCACCAAGCGAACGCTTGAAATCGGCGCGAAACACAGTCCGGAAGCCGTCTGCGTCCCGTTCAAGTACATGCTCGGCAATTTCATTGAAGCAGTAGAACTGGGCGCAAACGTCCTCGTGCAAATGGGAGGCGGCTGTCGGCTCGGATGTTATGGGGAGGTGCATCGCGCTATTCTGCGTAGACTGGGCTACGACTGCGAATACATTCAGGTCATCAACGATCACGGCATTCTCAGCCTGATCCGCTTCATCAAGGCACGGTACCCGCAGCTTTCGTATCTTCACATCTGCACCGTGTTGTATCTTGCCTACGAGAAAGCCCGCGCCATTGACATCATCGAAGACTACTTGCGCAAGAATGTAGGTTTTGTGACGCGAACAGACGCACTTGAGCGCCTACACCAACGCTTCCTCGCCGATCTTGACCGGGCGGCGACGACAAAAGAAGTCCATCAGGTGAAACAGGATTATGAAGCGGATTTTTATCGGCTCGATGTGCAAAAACCGGACAAACCGCTGCGAGTTGGCTTTGTTGGCGAGTTCTACGTCGTCATGGAACCGTTTTCCAATTTCTTCATCGAGAAGCAGCTCGCCCGCTATGGTGTCGAATTGCACCGCCCGCTAACAATTGCCGGCACTGTTCAGCATTACACGTTCTACAACCGCCACATCCGGCACCTGCTCAGGCAGGCTTCACCCTATCTTACCCATGCGATCGGCGCGCACGGCACCGAAAGCGTTGCACAGGCAGTCCATTTTGTACAGCAAGGGTTCGATGGACTGATTCACGTCAAGCCATTTGGATGTATGCCCGAAATTAACGCCATGCCTGCGCTGCATCGCGTTTCGGAAGACTATCATTTCCCAATCCTCTACTTCAGTTTTGACTCCCTGACTTCAGAGACTGGGATCAAGACCCGCCTTGAAGCCTTTTACGATATGTTGATGATGAGGAAGGTGCATCATGCCTGAGCAGATGAAAGCCTATATGGGCGTCGATGTTGGCTCTATTTCGACCAAAGCCGTCGTCATCGACGAGGCGAACGAGCTGCTGGCGGAGGATTATCTGTGGACGGAAGGCAATCCGATCAGCGCGGTAAAGCGCCTGATGGACAGCATCGAGCGCCAGCTTCCCGCCCATGTTGTGGTGGTGTCCGTCGGGACAACCGGATCGGCGCGCGAGCTGATCGGGACTATTTTGGGGGCGAGCATCGTGAAGAACGAGATCACCGCCCACGCCATCGGGACGCTCGCCTATCACCCGCAGGCACGTACGATCTTCGAGATCGGCGGGCAGGACAGCAAGATCATCATCCTCGATCAAGGAGTGGTGACGGACTACGCGATGAATACCCTGTGCGCGGCGGGAACAGGTTCGTTTCTGTCCTCACAGGCGCGGCGGCTCAACATTCCTGTCGAGGAATTCGGGCAGTACGCACTGCGATCAACTAACCCGACCAAGATCGCGGGGCGCTGCACCGTCTTCGCGGAATCCGATCTGGTGCATAAGGCGCAGATGGGCTATCCGACCGAGGATATAATCGCCGGGTTGTGCAATTCGATCGTGCTAAACTACCTGAACAATGTCGGCAAGGGTAAGCATATCGCCCCGCCGATCGTGTTTCAGGGCGGCGTCAGCAAGAACGTCGGCGTCGTCAAAGCCTTCGAGCGCATCACAGGACAGGACATCTTCGTCGACGCACGCGGTCATCTGATGGGTGCGATCGGCGTAGCGATACTGGCGCGTAGGCAGCACCAGCACCAGCCGTTCGACTTCCAGATCAAGGATGTCGAATTCCGTACCGTCGGCGTGGAATGCGGCGGTTGTCCGAACGACTGCGAACTGGTGTGCGTGCTGCGCGACTCCGTGTTCCTCGACGCTTGGGGCAACCGGTGTCCGGCTGGCATCGTCAATGCAAAAAAACGTCTCAACGGATACGCATCGAGTCAGTCCCCGTCCGAATCGACCTGACCTAGACCACATTCGCACGCGCGGCGGTTCGCCTGAGCGCGATCCGCCACCTGAA
>JACSRG010000753.1 GCA_014879865.1 Anaerolinea sp. | reverse complement strand
TGTTGCCCAGCGCCGCGCCCGCGTGAGCGAAGTCCTCGCGCTGGTCGGCTTGACTGGCTTCGAGCGCCGTGACATCACCCGCTTATCGGGCGGCGAACGTCAGCGCGTGGCTTTGGCGCGCAGCCTCGCGCCGAATCCGCGCTTGCTCATGCTGGACGAGCCGTTAGGGTCGCTGGATGCTGTGCTGCGTGAACGGTTGATGGTCGAACTGCGCGACATCATCAAAGCTGTTGGGCTGACGGCGATCTACGTCACCCACGACCGCCGCGAAGCCTTCGCCAGCGCAGATCGACTGGCGATCATGGATGCGGGCATCATCACGCAGATCGACACGCCCGCCGAAGTCTACCGCCGCCCGCTGACCGTCTTCGCGGCGCGCTTGCTCGGCTTGGGCAATATCGTCCCGGTGAGCGAGTGGCAGTCGGGGATGGCGATCACGCCGCTTGGCAAATTTCCGCTCGAAACCCGCGCGGAGTCGCTGCTGCTGCACCCTGACGGGCTGCACATCGCCGGCGACTCAACCGGGATCACCGCCGCGATCACCGAAACCGTGTTTCAAGGCGATGCGGTGCAGATCAGCGCGAATGCTAACGGGATCACGCTGACGTTCAAGCTCGATCCGCGCGCGGCGCTTCCCCGCTCCGGCGACCGGATTCACTTGGCGGTTGCGCCGCAAGCGATTCTTCCACTTGCTCGCTGAGTCGCAGAGACGGAGCTTCATCCCCCTCTTCTTTGCGTCTTTGCGTTGCGTTCTTTCTTTTCTTTCATTCCTTGACGAATTCGCCCACGTACTCGTCAAACTTGCCCGCATTGCACGCATCGACGTAGCGCATGAATTCGCCGCCACCAATCGGGTAGAGCGGGTAACAGGATGTCGGATACGCGCCATGCGGCACATGGACGAGATGCGTCGCACCCGGCGCAGGGACTAACATGCCATCGGTGGAACGTTCCACCCGTTCGACGATCTTCTCGACGGTGACGATCACCTTATCGGCGAGGTAGATTAATTCCAGATCGACGCCGAGATTGTTGTTGAGCTTGAAATTGCCGTGCGCGTCGCCTTCAAGCGCGTGCAGTACGGCGACATCGCACGAAATCGCCGGGAAAGCGATCAGTTCTTCGCCCGTGTACGGATCGACGACAGTCCTGACGTCGGGGCGCAGTCGGGGCAAATCCGTGCCGATCCACGCGGTCGAAGGCATGAAACCAACCCCCGCCATGCGCGCGCGCATCCCCTGCGCGAGGCTCTGCTCCGTCTCCTCCAGCACGCGCAGCGCACCGCGATTGGCATACTCCGTGAACATCGGCGCGAGTCCGAACGATTCCAGTCCGAAATATGCTGAGCGCACGGTCGAAACGCAGCCCGCGCCGACCAGCAAGTCGCTTTCTATCCCCGCCGTAAAGCACAGCAGAGTCAACTCTTTGGCGCGCGTCTGCCGTCGCAGCAGCGCTTTGACAAATCCGACGGGGCGGCGATAGACCGTCATACCGCCGAGAGCCACCGTCATGCCATCATGAATGAGACTTGCCGCCTCATCGAGCGAAATCCACAGCGTCAACTTGAAACCCTTTGCGCCTATGCCACACCTGCATTAAGGGGCATCATGATACACGATTGGCAATCAAAAGGAACTGCGAGCCGCCCGTGCGCATCCGCCTTTGGGCGGATGAACAGACCCCATCGAAAGCGGGAGTAGAGTCTGGCATCCTGTCCCATGTTCGAGCGGGCATACTCGCGTATACTACAAGCAGCTTCAGGAACTCTCAACTAAGGAAACATATCGCCATGATGACCCGACTGTTTGCCGGACTCCTGTTCGGTTTGCTGCTTTGTATGGGCGTGATGTTGTTCGCGCAAAGCGCGCTTGTGAGCGGAGCACAGCCAGTGGCGGTGTTGGTTGCAGAAGTGACACCGGAAGCCACTGTCGAAAGCGCGCCGGAGATCGCCGGCGATGCTGTGCACGGCGAGACCTTATTCACCAGCGGTGTGAACGGTGCGCCGCCGTGTACCGCCTGCCACACGGTGAGCGCGGGTCGCAGCGGCTTCCAACTCGGTCCGAGTCTCCGTGACATCGGCACTAACGCGGCAGTTCGCGCCGAAGGCATGACGGCGGAAGCCTATCTGCGTGAAAGCATCCTCGAACCGGGCGCGTTCGTCGTCCCCGGTTTCCGCGACATGATGTACCCGCATTTCGCCGACCATCTATCGGAGCAAGACCTCGCCGACCTCGTCGCTTACCTGCTGACTCTCTAAGGCACGACGTTGTTCCTATCTACTCAAACGGGACGAGCTCAAGCTCGTCCCGTTTTTTTGTTTGCTTGGATTCATTGCTCCAACATTTTCATCGTACAATAGCGTAACCTCTCACCTCACGTTTACACCGTTGGGCGCAGGCATGGGATTACAATAAAGACGCATCAGTATTACGGAGCTAAAGATGAAATTCTCGCCGAACGTTCGCGGACGGTTGCAGCATTTGTCAGCCGCGACCCTCATCGCACTCGTGTTTATCGCCGGGTTTGCGCTTGGCAGCGGTCGGGCAGCGACCCAAGCCCAGAGTCAGACGGATCCCCCACCCGAAGCCAAACGCGCCTTTGAACCCTTCTGGCAGGTATACAACCTGATCCAGAGTGACTATATCGACCCCGTGACGATGGACGAACTGGTCGATGGCGCGATCAGCGGAATGGTCGATGCGCTTGGCGATCAGTACAGTGGCTACATGAACCCTGAGGTTTTCGACCTGCTCAACAGCGATCTCGGCGGGGAAATTCAGGGGATTGGCGTCGTCATCCACACGAACGAGGAAACCAACCAGATCGAAGTCGTCGGCGTTCTTGAAAACACGCCCGCTCAAGAAGCCGGTCTCATGCCGGGGGACATCTTCGTGACGGTCGATGGCGCGGAAGTTAGCGGCATGAACCAGACCGAACTAGCGGTGGTCGTGCGCGGTGAAGAAGGGACGACGGTCGATATCACCGTGCGGCGCGGCGATGAACTGCTCGACTTCACCATCATGCGCGCGCGCATCATCATCCCAACAGTCGAATACGAGGTCTTGGATGGCAGCATCGGCTACGTGCGCCTGAACCAATTTATCGCCGCGTCGCGCTCCGAGCTTGACCGCGCACTGCGTGAAATCGACGTGAACAGCCTAAAGGGGTTGGTCTTCGATCTGCGCGATAATCCGGGCGGATTACTCAGCAGCGCCATCGAGATCGGCAGCGCCTTTATCGAAGACGGCACGATTGTCACCGAGGATTTTGGCGACGGGCGCACACAGGAATTTGATGCCAACGGCGATTTCTACGGCATCACCGTGCCGATTGTCGTGCTCGTCAACGAGACCAGCGCCAGCGCATCGGAACTGGTCGCCGGGGCGATGCAGGACACCGGCGTCGCGATGATTATCGGCGAGACGACGCTCGGCAAGGGGACGGTGCAAACGTGGAATGAACTCGTCAATGGGGGCGGTGTGCGCTTGACGATTGCGCGCTGGCTAACGCCGAGCGGTCGCTGGATTCACGAACAGGGCGTCACGCCGGACATCGTGGTCGAATGGACGCCGACCAGTTTCAACGACCCGGACGATCCGCAGCTTGACGCGGCGCTGGAGTATCTCGAATCGCTCCAAACCGAGCCCGCGAACTAGGATGTGTCTGCAAACTCATTGTAGCCCTCATCCCCCGTCCCCTTCTCCCTCAGGGCGAAGG
>JACSRG010000752.1 GCA_014879865.1 Anaerolinea sp. | reverse complement strand
AAGCAGCGATCAAGCTTCGGCTTGATGCGCTGCTGGAAATCATCCTCCCCCAGAATCTCTGCGACGTGATGCCCTTCAATCTGCTCTTGCGACAGGCGCGTTCGCTCAAGATAAGCCGCGTTGACGAGTTCGTAGACGTAGTTCCGGTTCACGACCGAAATGCCATCAACTGTGTTGGAGACAACATCTTTGAAGCGCAGAAGTCTGCTTGCCGATTGCAAGTTGTCCATCCGAGCCGCGCGGATCAGGTCAAGCACCCGTTCGGTATCGCGCCAATCCGCGACGCCGCTGCTCCCGGCGCGCATGAGATCGACCGCTTGCTCGACCGCCGGCTGTTCCAGCAGCGTGATGACCGGCATCTGCACCTGCTTGACGAATGCCGCGCCCGCAGCAGCGGACACGGCGCAGTCCACGATTACGTCCCACGCACCGTTTTCCGGCGTATTCATGCGGGAATGGAGGTCGATTCGGTAGTGCGGTTGGGACTTCAGCAGATCGATCAGCGGTGTAAGTATCTGCGGGGAGTCGGTGATAATGCCTATGTGGAATTCAGCAGCGGTCGTCTTCATGAGTCGTGTCTTTATGGATTGTCTCTTTATTATAAAGCCAAAACTCATACCTCGGCTTAAATTGGCAGCCAGAAGCAAAACGCGGTTCCAGCCCCAACCACGCTGTGAACGACAACATCGCCGCCGTACGCTTGAAGGATTTCCTTCACCAGCGACAAACCCAAACCTGTGCCCGGTATATCGGTCTCCGCCGCCCATCCCCGGAAGAAACGTGTGAACAGGTGCGCGCGGTCATCCTCGCGGATGCCCGGACCGTTATCCTGCACCAAGCCAAGCACGAAACGCCCCTCCATGACGGCGGTCGGGATTTGCCCGTCGAATACATCGAGAGCTGCGCAGTGCGCCTCGCCGGCGGACGCCGAAGCGCACAGCGTGACGTTCACCGTGCTGCCCACGCCGCAGTACTTGATCGCATTGCCGATCAAATTCCGCCAGATGCGCCCAATATCCGTGCGATTCCCCTGTATCGTTATCCCCGCCGCATCGACGTACGCCTCGATCCGCTGCTGTTTGAGTTCGGCTTGCGGCGTCAGTTCGGCGATCACCTCACGCGCCAGTTCCGGCAGATCAAATCCTGTATGCGCATCCCGAATTTTCCCATTGTTGAAGCGGGCAAAATCGAGAATGCTCGTCACCAGTTCGCTCAAAACGTTGGCGTACTGCCGAATCTGATCCAGTTTTTGCAGCCGCCGCTCATCCGAAATCTTGTCGTAGTACGTGATCAGCGTATCCGAACTGAGACCGATGGAGGCGATAGGCGTGCGCAGTTCGTGGCTGATCATGGAGATAAACGCATCCTTCGCGCGCTCCACCTCTTTCAAATGCGTGATGTCGCGGATGCTGCACACGATATGCGCGTCATTGCCTTTGATCTGCGCTAGGGCGATGTCGGCGTCGAAGGTTTGCCCGCTCTTGGAGCGCACCGTTAGTTCCAGCCGCTGGCTGTGCTGTTCTGTCTGCACCGCGTTCAGCGCGCGTTTGAACCGCGCTTCCAGTTCGCTATCCACCAGCAGGGTGACATGCTGCCCGGCGCAGTCCTCGTCGTCATAGCCGAACAACTCTTGAAAGGCGACGTTGCTGTTTTCGATCTGCCCGTCCGCGTTCAGCAGCAGGATCGCATCGCTCGTGTTGTCGAGGATGGCGGAAAGCTGGTAATTCAGGTGTCTAAGCTGCGCGGTGCGTTCGTCCACCGTTTGTTCGAGCCGCGCATTCTGCTGGCTGAGCGCTTCGTGGAGCACCGCCAACTGCCGGTGCGCCTCTTGGTTGGCGATCTCGATCACGCGGCGTTCTGTCGTGTCCTGCACAATCCCGGACAGCGCCGTGATTTTGCCGTGACTGTCGGTCGTCGTTTCTCCGGGCTGCGCCCACAAGTAGCGCACGGAACCGTCACGCCGCACCACCCGGTATTCCATCGCGCCCGGTCGCTGCTCTTCGATCACGGCTTGGTTGGCGGCATAGACTTTCACCCGGTCGTCCGGGTGAATGGCAGCCTCGATCACCGCGTTCAGGTCGCCTGTGAACGTCTCCCGCTCAACGTCGAAGATGCGGTACATCTCGTCCGACCAGCGCACGGTGTTGCTGTGGGTATCCCACGTCCAATCGCCCACATGCGCCACCGCCTGTGATCGTTTGAGCGCTTGCAGCGCCGCCTTGAGGTTGGTGATGTCCTGAATGACGGCGATGAAATACTTCGGCGTGCCATCGATGTTCCACGTCAGCGACACGCTGACCTGAACCCACAGCAGCGAGCCATCTTTGCGCACGTAGCGCTTTTCCGTCAAGTAGTTTTCGATCTCGCCGTTGAGCAGTCGCTGCATGTGCAGCAAGTTGCTTTCGAGGTCTTCAGAATAGGTGACATCCCGAAAATTCTTGGCAAGCATCTCTGCACGGCTGTAGCCGACGAGATCGCAGAACCGCTGGTTGATGCGCAGGAAGTCTCCATTGGGCGCGGCATGTGCAATCCCCGCGCCCGCCTGCTCGAAGGTGACACGAAAACGTTCTTCGCTGTCTTGCAGTTCGAGTTCCGCCCGTTTGCGGCTCGTGACATCCTCTTTGATGGCGACGAAATTGCGAATCTCGCCCTGCTCATCGGTCACAGGCGAAATGCTCAGGCGCTCCCAGAACAGCTCGCCGTTCTTCTTCCGGTTGAGCAGTTCGCCGTGCCATGCGTGTCCGCTGTTGATCGTGTTCCACAGCTCGCTGTAGGTGTTCGCGGGCGTCAACCCCGATTTGAAAATACTGGGTCGGTTCCCTTTCACCTCGTCGAAGTCGTAGCCGGTCACCGCTTTGATCGCCGGGTTGCCGTACTGGATCACGCCGTCGCTGTCGGTGATCACGACCGAGACCGAACTCTGTTCAATCGCCCGCGTCAGCGCCGTCAACCGATCCAGCGCCGCGCGCTCTGCCGTGACATCGCGCAGAATCGCAGCGAAGCGGTAGCCGCTGCTCGATTTCAGGGCAAAGAAGCTCGACTGAATCTGCCGCCGCGCGCCGTCCGGGCGCTGAATCCACGTGTCCGCTGTGGTGTTGAAGCCGTCCGGTATGCCGTTTTGCAGCAGCCCCAGACACATTTGGCGCATAGCCTCATACCGCTGCGCCGACTTGTCGGCTTCGGGAATGGCGCGATACTGCACATCCCACATGAATTCGCCGACCGCCTCATCGGTGGGGATGCCGGTGATCTGTTCGAGCGCGTGATTCCAGAGAATCACCCGTCCCTGCTCATCGCTCATCGCAATTCCGTTAGGGGAATGCGTCACCAGCTCCAGTAAACTTGAATCGC
This sequence comes from Anaerolinea sp., assembly GCA_014879865.1. Taxonomy (GTDB): domain Bacteria; phylum Chloroflexota; class Anaerolineae; order Aggregatilineales; family Phototrophicaceae; genus Flexifilum. Next base: position 368 of record JACSRG010000752.1, on the reverse strand, counting down.
ATGGGTCGGCAGTCGGTACAGCCATTGGGACTTCCTTGTCGTTTCGATCAGCCGCGAGATGGCTGGAACTAACCTGATTGTAATGCCAAAATTACAATCGAAATCCTTAATACAATTGACGGCGCATTTAACCGGACTCCCGGACTGCAAGGATGATCACGGCAGTGGCGGCGCACGCCAAAATCATGACCATCCACAGCACCGGCTCATAATCTCCGGCGCGCTCATACAGCAAACTGGCGATCAACGGCGCGGATGTGCTCGTCAGCGTGAGGAACAGCGCCATGATGCTCGAAATTCGCCCGTAGGCTGCCGCGCCGTACAGCCCGGCGATCAGCGATGGGCGGGCGAGGGTCACCGCGCCCTGT
>JACSRG010000751.1 GCA_014879865.1 Anaerolinea sp. | reverse complement strand
ATCAGCACCGTCGAAAACCTCCTTATCCACAATTTCGGCGACGAAGCAGTCATCCTGAATATGAACAACGAGAAATACTACTCCTTGAATGGCGTCGGCTACCGCATGTGGCAGGTGCTTACGAGCACCTCGACTGTCGAGGAAGCGCTGGCAGAACTCAGCCATGAATATGATGTGCCCGAAGAGGTCCTCCGTCGCGATCTGGACAGCTTCGTCCAGAACCTGAACAGCCAACTACTCATCAACACCCATGAGTCTTAGGCGTAAACTGGTACATCTGGGCGTCGCCTTCTTGCTCAAGATCCTCGATTTCGGGCTGAATCATTTCAACTACAGCCGGGTAACGTGGGTGCTGCTGCATCTTTCGCCCACACCCGATCCAGAGCGGCAGGAGCACAAGCGCGCCTATTTCATGGGCAAACTGGTGAACAGCGTTGGTTATCACCCGCGCGTGAATGTCTCGTGCCTGCGCCGCACCTTAGCTCTGTGGTGGTTACTGCGCTGGAACGGCATTCCGAGCACCGTGCAGATCGGCGTGAACGCGAAGGCAGGTCACGCGTGGCTCGAGCATCACGGCATGGTCGTCAATGATCACCCCGATGTGTTAACGAAGTACCCCGGCAGATTCGCCGACGAACTCACCCCCGAAAAGGCAGCCAAGCTGATATGAGCGGATTTCTTGCTCTCGTTCACCTTGACGGCACGCCCGTCGAGCCTGCTGTGTTTGATAGGATGTTGGCGCGTCTGACCTACCGGGGTCCCGATCACCAAGCGACATGGATCGACGGGCAGGTCGCCCTCGGACACGCGCTGTACAAGACGAACGCGGGTGATATTCCGCAGCCATACACGCTTCAGCAGGTGACCATCGTCGCGCATGTGCGGATCGACGCCCGCGAGGATTTGATCCCCGCGCTGCGCTCGGCAGGCATCGACGCCAAGCTCGACGCGCCGGATGTCGAACTGCTGGCGAAGGCATATCTGGCGTGGGGTGAAGACTTCCTGACGCACCTGCTCGGCGATTTCGCTTTTGTGCTGTGGGATGCGCAAGCGCGGAAACTGGTCGCCGCCCGCGATCAATTCGGTGTGCTGCCGCTGTTCTATGCACAGGTAGGCGGCGCGCTGATCCTCAGCGGGGAGATTAGCGCGATCCGGCGGCATCCGAAGGTCAGCGCGGCGCTGAACGACGTGTTCATCGGCGATTTCTTGACCATTGGCAACCCACTGTTCTACGAGAAGACGAACACCGCCTTTGCGGATATTTCCCGGCTGCCCCCGGCGCATGTGCTCACCATGAAGCTTGACGACGCGGGCACGCTCACGACCCGGCGCTACTGGCAGCTTCCGCATGACGATCCGATGATCCGTTACCGGAAAGAGTCCGACTACATCGAGCAGTTCCACGAGGTATTCGGGCGGGCGGTCAAAGACAGGATGCGGGCAGGGCGCATCGTCGTCACCTTGAGCGGCGGCTTGGATTCGACGGCAATCGCAGCGACGGCGGTGCAGTTGGTCAAGTCGGGAGCGGTCAACGCCGAACTGACCGCGTTCACGTCGGTGCATGATCGCACCCACCCTGATACGGAAGCCTATTTTTCGGCGCTGGCGGCGCGCAAGCTCGGCTTGAAGCATGTGATCTTCGTGACGGATGATTACCCGCTGGCGCTGCCGCTCGGCACGCTCGCCGAACCGCAGCAGGTCTACCAGCGCGGGCTGGCGCATGAGTTCACGCGGGTGACGGAATCGCTTGGCGAGGCGAGCCTCGGCGGGTATGGCGGTGATGAGACGCTGTGGCACGCGTACCTGATGGACATCCTGCGCGCTATGCCCCTGACTGACGCCATCGAATTGTTTCGCTGGGAGTGGCGTTTCTTGGGGCATCGTCCGCCGGTTGGCGGGTGGCGGCGTGCGTTCCGGCGCACGAATAAGACGCAGTGGCGCGGCTTTCCATTCCCGGAGTGGCTCGATCCGGAATTCGAGCGGCAGCACCACTTCCGTCAGCGCTACATCGACACGCACGCTTGGGAACCGGAGCATCATCACCGGCTGCACCCGAACGCCTACACGTCGATTACGCGGCTGGATCGTCAGCTCACGAGCGAGTACCTCGAACCGACCGGCGCGAAGCATATGGTCGCCGCACCCTTCTTGGATGTGCGCGTGAACCGCTTTGTTCTGGCGCTGCCGCCGCTGCCATGGACGGAACAGAAGTATCTGCTGCGCCGCGCGTATCAGGGGATGCTGCCGCGGGATGTCTTGGAGCGGCAGAAGACGCCGCTCGGCAATCTGGTCAACAGCCTGCTACAGCAGCCGGGTGTCGAGTGGGTCGATCAATGGCAGGCAGTGCCGGAACTGGCGCGTTATGTACGCCGTGAGGCGATTCCGCCGCTGGTGACGGATCAGCGCAGCGGCAGCGAGATGGTACACTTGCGTCCTATGCTGCTCAACGATTGGCTGGGACGCTACCGGGGTTAGGCAGTCGTTGGATGAAGGTTTGTAGGACGTTGTGGCTATTGTAAAGAAGGTAAATTTTTCACCGTTACGGTCGTAAAACTTGCCTTTATTTCGCTTTCTCATATAATCATCAATAGAGGCGAAGAGAGCCTATATCATCGAGGAGAAGAAAATGAATAACGAAAATCAGGCTAAGAAGGTCTACACCCAGCCGCAGGTTTCGGAACTCGGTCAGGTCAGCAATTTCGTGCAGCAGAATGGTCTGGCGGGTCCGATTGACGGTCCGATCGAATACATCAGCGGTTTTGGGTTCTCGCCCCACCAGTCGTAACACCCGTTGCAGTATCGTTACACTGCATACGGACTAGTTATCGACACCGATCAGCAGCTTTCGGGGGTGCGCGAAATCTCTCGCGCCTCCGAGGCTGCTGATTTATTTATCCACTTCGAAACTCGCCTTCCGACCACCCTCCACTGGCAAGCACACAGCCGCTTCAAGAGCACCCATCACGCCGATCAAGGCGATCAGCCTGCGCTGCGGATTCTCGAATCGAGCGACGGGGAATGGACACGCCTTGCGTACATCGAGGGGATGCAGTTCACGGTCGATCACGCCGGACGCGTGATCTGGGTGGAGTACGAGCCTGCTGTTCCCTTCGACTACGTTCAGCATTACCTGCTCAATACGATGGTTGGCTTGGCGCTGCGACTGCGCGAAGTCGTCTGTTTGCACGCCAGCGCCATCGAGATGGATGGGCGCGCCTATTTGATTGCAGGCGATTCCGGCGCGGGTAAATCGACCACATCGCTGTACTGCCTGCTGCAAGGGCAGGGCTTCTTGAGCGATAACCTGAGCGTGCTGACGGTCGATTCTGGCGGGCTCAGCGTTCAAGCGGGGATACCGCGCTTACGCCTGACCCCGACGAGCAGTCATGCGCTGTTCGGGACGATCCTCCCGCCGCTGGTTAACCGCCGGAGCAAAACCTATATTGAACTGGAAGAGTACGGTGTGCGCACGGTCGGGCGCGCGCTGCCGCTCGGCGGTGTGTATATCCTGACGACGAGGGCGAATCGCTTGGCGATCAGCCCGCTTGAACCAAAACTAGCATTTATTACCCTGATGAATCATGTTTATTTGCGCTACCTTCTGGACTACCGCGCGCGTTCGGTCGATACGGTGCTGCTGGCACGGCTTGCCCAGATGATCCCCGTGACGGTGGTTACGCCACAGGATGATCTGAATGCCCTGCCCGCATTGTATGCGGCG
>JACSRG010000785.1 GCA_014879865.1 Anaerolinea sp. | reverse complement strand
CCCTTCGCCCTGAGGGAGAAGGGGACGGGGGATGAGGGCTACAATGAGTTTGCAGACACATCCTAGTCGGACATGTGGGTGCGTGGCATGACCCCAACTCGATAGCGGTAGGACAGTTCACCGCCGAGCCATCCTGTCACAAAGAGAATCAGAACCACGACGATAGACAGTATCAGTCCACCGCCGGGAACGTCAGCTTGCGGGTCAGACGGTCGGATCAGCAGATTGATGATGGACAGCGCAATCACACCTGTATTGCCAAGAAAATGAATCCATGCGGCGGTCAGACTGCGGATGTAGGCAATCGAGATGAAGTCAATCAGACCGACGATGCCCGCAGCCGCCCCGGTGAGTATCCCGCCGAGCAGCAGCCAGCGTGACGCTTCTGCCCAGAAGGGGCTTGTGGTTGTCGCGTAGCCAATATCGCTGAGCAGCACCCCGATCAAGAAGCCGATGGGCAGCGAAACGAGCATCGGGTGGATGGGATGCCCGGCGATAGAGGCTCTACTCTCGACAGAATCTGGAATGTGTTCTGACATGGCATAGTCTCCCCATAAGCTATTCGGATGTGAGATGGAAACAAATTACAAATCAGATTATATCCTACGCTAAGTTAGCCGATGCCCATCTACCTCGACCTTTAATCGCGAACTCACACTTGCTCGTCGGCATGTCTGTTTCAGAATCTGAATACACGGTGTCGGGTTTGAAAATCGCACCGGACAGGGGTAACAAACCGGGTTGTTACACTCGAAGTAGAGGTTGGTTTGTGCATTGAAGAGGGTGTACGTGATGCTGTTCGAAGAGGTGATCAGAGGAGGAACATCAGCCCGGTGGCATTCGATCTTGTACGTCGGCGTCGCCGTCGCGCTGATCCTGCTTGCCTACGAGACGCTCGCCACACAGAGGTTCAGCGGCAGTGGGATTGAATTTACGGTCGGCTCCGGGTATGCGCGTCTGGTCAACGAAACCGATGCGCCGATACATCTACAGGTTAAGAGCCACGAACCGTTCATTGTGACGAGCGAAGACAGCACTATTCGCTATGAGGTAAACTCGAAAGCGCAGGAGTCGCAGCGTGAGTACACGCGGGACGTTGACATCCCCTTAGGTGAGTACACGCTCCGGCTTGCGCTTGGTTCGAATGTCACTTTTAGTCTGAGTCGTGAGGCACAGGCAAGTGTCACCGTTGTTCCTTACAGCAGTCGGGACACGACTATGCTGCTCACCGTGACCGGGATGAGTGTGCTTGGGGCGCTCTACTTCGCGTTTCGTTCGCTTACGACAAAGGTGGACGACCAACAACCTTGAAGAACATTGGGAGTCTACGATAATTTCAGCCATAATGTAGCGTCTGGCATACACTCAACAGATCGAGTTGGTATCAAGATGGAGTCACGTCCGAAGATTCTACTGGTTGACGATGAGACAGGCATTACTTCGACGCTGACGGTGTTTCTCAACCTGTCGGGGTTTGAAGTGACGGTAGCGCACGACGGGCAAGAGGCATTGGGGCGGCTGGAAGCGGAAACCTTTGACTTGATCGTCATGGATGTGCTCATGCCCGGTTTGGACGGACGCGAGACGCTGCGCCGCCTGCGTCGCCAAGAAAACTGGACGCCCATCATCCTGCTCACGCAAATCAGCGGGACGCCAGAGCGGATTATGGCGCTTGAGGAGGGCGCGGATGACTACCTCAACAAGCCGTTTGATCCGCAAGAACTAGTCGTGCGCGTTCGCGCGATACTGCGCCGGACACGCGTGGTCGCAAACCCGCTTCAGCAGGCACGGCGGCTGGTGTCCGGCGACCTGATTCTGGAAAGGATGTCACGTCGCGTCTGGTTGGAAGGGCGAGAACTGCCATTGACGCCGAAGGCAGTCGCCATTTTGCTCTATTTCATGCTCCATCCCGATGAAATGGTCACCCGTGAGCAGCTTCTCAATGCCGTGTGGGGATGGGAAAACGCAGTTGGTATGCGCGTAGTGGATACCCGCATCGCAGAACTGCGCAAGCTGCTGCAAGAAGACCCGGCAAACCCACGCTTCATTGAAACTGTACCGGGGCAGGGCTACCGCTTCATCAACACGGTGAGCGAAGGAGGCTAATGGTACAGCGTCAGTGGTTCGGAATGCTGCTGGCGTTTCTGCTCGGCGCGGCGGGGATCATCCTGCTGGTTATCGTCAGCCTTCCAGATGCGCCGCTCCGGTTTCCTGAAAGCACCGGCGTTATCGCACTTATCCTCACCCTGTTTTTGGCGGTCTTCGCGGCGATCTACGTGCTGGTGCGCGAACTGCTGCGGCGCGCGTGGCAGTCGGGGGGTGATCAGACCCGCCTCAAAGCGATGGGCGAACACCAGCGCTTTTTGAGCCGCCTTGACCACGAACTGAAGAACCCCCTCACGGCGCTGCGGGCGGGTTTAGCCAGCCTTGCGCTCACCCTTCGAGAAGATGACCAGCGTCAAATCGTTCAAACCCTCGCCGACGAGGCGCAGCGTCTCAGCCGCTTAGTGACCGATCTGCGCAAGCTGGCGGAACTCGACGTTGTCACGCTCGACCTACAAACCATGCCAGTGAGCGAACTTTGTCGCGACGTCAGCGCGCTGGTCGAAGAACGCTGCATTTCCATCGACCGGCGGGTAGAGATGGAATGCCTGCCGGAGTTTGAACGTCCGCCGATGCTGGTTGGGGATGCCGATTTGCTGCTGCTGGCGGTGCACAATCTCCTCGACAACGCGATCAAGTACACGCAGAAAGGTGAGCGGATCACTGTCGGTTTCGGGTTTGATGCTGCCGAAATGGTCGTTTCGGTCGCCGATACAGGTATTGGCATCGCCGAGCACGAGCAGTCGCTCGTATGGGAGGAACTATATCGCGGCAAAAACGCAAAGGGTACGCCCGGAAGCGGGATCGGGCTTGCCCTCGTCAAGGCGATTGTCGAACGCCACAACGGACGTGTGGAATTGCAGAGCACGCTCGGCGCGGGCACGAAGGTTTCGCTTTACCTGCCGCTTCTATGATGTTCGAAGATCGAGACAGCCTATTTCCGAACCGAAACCGAATGCAAATACTGCCTTGACAACCATGCTCTATCCTTAAAGTAACAATGTTGGTTGCGGGCGAGAGCCCGGTTAGCTCGGTCATGAGGTAGTACATGAAGATTAACTTCAAGGCAATTCTCGCAGTCGTGATCGCGGTTCTCGCGGTAGTTTGGGCAGTGAGTTCCGTTCAGCAGCAGAGTTATACGGGAACGGACCTAACATTTGGGATCGGCTCCGGGACGGTAGCGATCAACAATGTTAGCGATGCGTCCTCGGAAGCCCGGCTGACATCGACCGGAACACGCGGCGCGTTTACGGTCACCAGCAGCGCAGCGGAAGCACCCATTCTCGCTGTACGCGAAGGTTCTGGTCGCAATCTTGTCTATGTTGCTACCCTCGAACTGCCACCGGGGATAACGGAAATCAACCTCACACGGGGTTCGAATGTCAACATGGAGATCACCGGAGGTAATCAAATGGAAGTCACGGTGACTCCTCAATCGCCCAGTGAACAGAGCACCACGCTGCTAGTTGCTGCGGTGGTCGTTGTAGCTGCAATCGCATACACCTTGTTCAGCTCGCGCCAGACTTGGATGGGGATGCTGCGCGGTGGCAGTGGACGGACGGACACGACTGGAGCGAGCGGCACGGCTTCAGCGTAACGAGCCATCCGCTTAGTGGAGACGGATT
>JACSRG010000750.1 GCA_014879865.1 Anaerolinea sp. | reverse complement strand
AAGGTTGCACGAGGGCGGGGAGGGGGTTCTCGTTGCGGAGGGCTTGCGTTAAATACCTACCCCTGTCAGGGGGTAGGGTCAAAACAGCGACTTTTTAGACACCCTCATGCCGCGTTATGCTGGCGGGTTCTGCGCCGCGAGGAACGCCTCGACCGTCCAGCGATTCGGCAGCGCGGGGATCGCACCCTTAGCAGTCGTCGCCAGCGCGCCGACGCCGTTCGCAAAACGCACGATCTGCGTCAACGTTTCGGGATCGGTCGGGTAATTCCGTTCGAGCAAGCCGACGAGCAGCCCCGCGACGAAACCATCGCCCGCACCCGTCGTATCGACTGCCTGCACCGTGAACCCCGGCACGTCGATGCGCGCGCCTTCGCGCGTGTACAACGTCGCGCCCGCCGCGCCGCGCGTCACCACGAGGTAACGCAGTTCCGGCGTCCACAGCGGATCGGGGCTGCTGCCGCCCGTCAGAAATTCGAGTTCTTCCTCGCTCACCTTGACGAGATGCGCGTAGGGCAGCCCACCGAGCAAGCCCGCGCGGGCAGCGGCTTCGCTTTCCCACAGCGACAGGCGTAGGTTGGGATCATACGAGATGAATTTGCCGCCTGCCCGCGCGCGTTCAATCGCGGTAAGTGTCGCGCTGCGGCTCGGCTCGTGGATCATCGTGATCGAGCCGTAGTGAAAGATGTCGGCGTCGTCGATCACGTTCAAGGCGACATCGGCGGGCGTCATGAGCATGTCCGCGCCCGGATGGCGGTAAAACACGAACGAGCGTTCCCCATCCGCACGAAGCGAGACGAACGCCAGCGATGTGCGCGCGACGGGCGAAAAGCGCAAGCCGCTCGTGTTCACGCCCTCGGCGCGCAGCACGCCTTCGAGGAAATGCCCGAACGGATCATCGCCGACCTGCCCGACGAAGGCGCTCGTCACGCCGAGCTTCGCCACGCCAACGGCGACATTGGCGGGCGCGCCGCCCGGCGCTTTGACGAAACCGGAGGCTTCGCCGACGGTCACGCCCGATTCGAGTGCCACAAAATCGATTAAGAGTTCGCCGAAGGCTGCGACGCTCATGTGAAAGCTCCTAGCGTGGGAGGACGAATGCCAAGACGAACAGCACGACGATCAACCCGGCGGCAAGCACCGCCATGCTGCGAATATCCACGATGACATGGTTGTACTGTTCGCGCAGTTCGCCTTCGGTGACAAATTTCGTCGGGTGGCGCAGCGCTTCCTCGATGACGTTCTGCGGCGTTTCTTCGATTTCGTCCGCGCGGCGCTGGCGTTTCTGGTCGCGCAGTTTTGCGCGTCCTTCTTCCGTCTTGGCAAGCTCGCGTTCTTCAATCCGCTGCTGGGCGATCCGGCGCTCGGCGGCGCTGGTAGTGCGGTACGGATTGGTGTAGGCAGAACGCATTTTGGCGGCGCGTTCACGGTCGCTTTTGCTGCGCGGCTTATTCGGCTTGTCGCTCACGGTAACTCCTTACAGACAAAGTTAACCGCAGAGCGCGCGGAGAACACAGAGAAAAACTTGGATGATTCGTTTCTCTGCGCTCTTTGCGTCCTCTGCGGTAAATGATTTTAACTGATTCGATCCGCAAAGACGATGATTCGCTGCGTGTTGACCTGATACGGGTAGCACGAGATCAGCGTGGCGGTCGCGCCCTGCCGGTTTTCCAGCACCCACACATCCGAGGGCAGCACGATGTGCTGTTCGGTGACGCGATAGGTGTGGATGCGCGTTTCCGTCTGGATGGTGAATTCGTCGCCGGGTTGGAGTTCGTCTAGGCGGCGGAATAACTGCCCGTAGATGTCGTTGTGCGCGGCGAGGACGACGTTGCCGAAGTCGTCGCCGGGGTTGATGCCGTTGGGGATTTGCCCGACGCCCTGCTTGAGCGCCTCGACATCCACGCCTTGCACGACCGTCCCGTTGATCCCGATCTGCGGGATGACGATGCTCAGCGCGGTTTCGCTGGTGCGCGGCGGGCGGCTGATCGGCGGCTGAATCCACTGGCTTTCGACCAGCGGCACGAGGTGCGATGGCACTTCCTGATAATTGAACTGCGGCACGCCGTTGACGAGGATATGCCCACCCGGCAGCACGACGTTTTCGAGGCGGACGGTGGCGGTCGGCGCAATCGTCGGGATGGTCAGGCGGCGCTGCTCGTCGGCGAGTGCCTGCGCGGACGCCGTCTCGCGCTCCAGCTCGATAGTGGCGGTGAACAGGTTGATCGCGATGATCACCAAGCCGAGTACCGCGCCAACTTCGACCAGCATCAGCACGCGGTCGATCAAGCGGCGTTGGCGCTGCCGCTCACGCGGATTGCTGCGCGGCTTGGGTGGCGCTGGAGCTTCGCCTTCGTCAAACGCGGGGGCGGCGTTACCCGGATGAACATCTTCTTGCACGGGCAGATTTTCTTTTGGCGGGGGCATGTCGATCAACGGTGCGGTCGGGTAATCCGGTTGGGTCAGTGCGGCAAGCGCCGCCGCGACCGGATCATGTTCCGGCGGCGGAGCGGGCATGACCGACTCGGCCGGGGCGGAGTCGCTCGGCGTCACGCGGCGACCCGCCTGTTGCATCCGCCGAATACCCTTTTCGCGTTCCTCGCGCCGCTTGATCGCAAGGACGCGCTCCAGTTCTTCGATGCTCAGTTCGTCAACCGGGCGTTTATCGCGCATGTTTGGCTACAACCGCGAACACTTCACGTTCAAAAAACCAGCGGAACGGCGGCGTGCGGAAGAGGAAACCGCGCGCCGAATCGATCACCGCGCTTTCGCCGCCGTGCTGCGGCGGGCTTTCCAACCAGACCTTGCCGCGAAAGCCCGCGCGGCGCAGCGTACGCGCCAGACTGAGCATCGACTGTTCGTTGACGTGAACGTGTTCGTTGACCGACACGAGGAAATTACGCGGATTCTTCGGGTAATTCGCGCCCTGTCCCATCAGTGTGCGCACGGCACGGACGACGGGATAAGCATAACGGTCATACCAGATGTTCGGCGCAGTGTGGACGATGAATTTGCCGTCCGGCTTGAGCACACGCCGCACCTCTGCCAATGCCTGATCGAGTTCCCACGGATGCAGATGTTCGACCACGTCGAACATGAGGACGCGGTCAAAGCTGCCCGTCGCAAACGGGAGCGTCTTGGCGTCGGCTTGGAAGACCGCCATTTTGCCGGGCGTCACACCGCCGAGCGGTTCGATCACCCGCTTGGATAGGTTGACGGCAACCTCAGCATAGTCGATGCCATACGCATCCGCGCCGAGTTGGGCGGCATGGCGCAGAATCTCACCGCGTCCGCAGCCTACGTCGAGGATCGTCATCCCCGGCGTCACTTCCGCCAGCGAAAAGGCGGACGCCAAGCGGCGCGAAAGCTGCTCGCCTTCGCTCGTGTTGAACTCGTCAAAGCCTTCACAGGCGGTACGAAAATACTCTTCAGTATATAGAGTCGATGAAACAGGTGCTTTTTGCTTGTCCAACGTGCCCTCGTCCAAAAACTACCCCGCATTATACCGGAGGCAGAGAGTCACGCCAATTGTTAACCAAAAAAGAAGGGACGTAATGCACGGACGCGCAGTTAGGGTGATCGTGTGGGGGCATGATATATCATGCCCTATATGCACCAAGATAACGAAACCCCACCCCCTAGGGGTAGGTTATTAACGCAAGCCCACTGCAACGAGAACCCCCTCCCGTCCAAGCAGACGCGCCTCTTCGGAAACAAGTCTGCACGGCAAGAGAG